>JBAXBD010000391.1:0-6166 GCA_037142165.1 Schlesneria sp.
GCGGGTTATGGTCCCGACCATTTGAACCTTCACTCATCGGCATCCGACCGAACTCACCGCCCCAGATCACAAGCGTTGAATCAAGCAGGCCGCGTTGCTTGAGGTCTTTTAATAATCCCGCCACAGGGAGGTCGCTCTGGGCACAAAGAGCGGTGTGGTTGCCGTCGACATCGCTATGAGCATCCCAGCCGTTTGTATCTCCACAGTAAAGCTCGATAAACCGTACGCCACGTTCGAGCATCCGCCGTGCGAACAGGCAACGCCGTCCAAACTCGGCGGTTGTTTTGTGATTCAAGCCATAAAGCTCGCTTGTGACTTCGGTCTCTTCCGAGATGTCGACCACTTCGGGGGCATGAGATTGCATGCGAAAGGCGAGTTCGTATGCGGCCATGCGAGCCGTTAATTCCGAGCTTTCTTGGCCTGCGGAAAGATGCTCGCCATTCAGTTGGTTAATCAGGTTGACCGTCGCCAGTTGTTGCTGCGGACTAATATCACTGGGTCGATTGAGATTCAAAATCGGCTGAGACCCGCCGCGCAGGATCGTTCCTTGATAGGTGGCTGGTAGAAAACCGTTGCCCCAGGCCGGAGCGCCTCCTTTGACCCATCCTGCTGGATCGGGCATGACGACAAACGCGGGCATGTTCTGGTTTTCCGTCCCCAGCCCATACGTGGCCCACGCGCCGAGACTTGGCTTGCCCATCAGAATCGTGCCGGTATTCATCAGATAGACAGACTCAGGATGAGTCACACTGTCACCGTAACAGCCTCGCAATAAACACAGGTCATCAGCATGTTCAGAGATGTTCGGGAGAAAGCTGGAAATCTCCATTCCGCATTCGCCATGTTTGGCGTACGGACGACGTGGCGGAAGAAGTTGGTTCTTGGCAACTGCTCGCCGCGTTTTAAAGTGACCAAATGATTCAGGAATCGGTTGGCCACCGAGCCTGGTCAATTCCGGTTTGGGGTCAAACAGATCAACATGGCTCGGTCCGCCCGACATGAACAAAAAGATGACTCGCTCTGCCTTGCCGGGAAAATGCGGCTGCCTGGGAGCAAGTGGATTTGAATCTGGCGAGGTCGCAGAAGCGAGTGGAGTTTGCTGTCCAAGTAATGACGCCAGCGCAATGGCTCCAAGTCCGCCACCCGTGCGACGAAGAAACGCACGACGCGAGGCTGGTTCAAGCTCGGGTCCAACGGAACCCGAGCTGCCTGGGCGGTTTGCAGAAGTGTTATTCGACATAGACAAACTCGTTGAGATTAAAGAGTGCGCGGCAGAATTCGTCTAAAGGCGAGTTTATCAAAAAATTTTCAATCATGATCCGCTCGCTCGCGGTTGGCATCCGACCGAGTGCCAGTCGATAGGCCGAATCAACTTGCTGTTGCGTCGAAGCTGATTCGTACCTGAGACGATCTGCAGTCACTTTTGCGGCTGCCGTCACCTCATTTGAGTTAAGTAATGTCAGTGATTGTGGTGCGGTTGTGCTCCGTTCTCGCATGGAGCAACTGAGGTTGTTATCCGGAGCATCGAAGACTTCGAGGAAGGGGAAACGGAGATTCCGGCGGGCAAAGATGAAAATACTTCGGCGAAAATGTTGAGACTTCGGTTCGCTGACCGACCAGCCGTGTGCGCCGGCAAATAGCTCTTTCGGGATTGGCGGTGAGACTCCAGGGCCATTCATCGACGAATTCAACTGGCCGCTGATGGCCAGCAGACTGTCACGAATGACCTCACCTTCCAGCCGGATACGGTTCATTCGCCAGAATAGCCGGTTGTCTGGATCGAGTTGGTTCCCCTTGGCCCAAGACTCAATTTGATTGTTTGCCGTCAATGGCCGAATCGAAACCGGGGAATCGTGAGCGCCGGAATTCCGTTCAAGACTGGAAACCTGTCGATACGTGGCCGATGTCAACATTCGCCGATGCATCTGCTTGATGCTCCATCCCCGTGCGATAAAGTCGCTGGCGAGCCAGTCGAGCAAACTGGCATTTGACGGTGCCTGACCATGGGTACCGAAATCGCTCGGCGTTAGAACAAGCGCCTGTCCGAAATGGTGTTGCCAGATTCGATTGACCATGACTCGGGCGGTTAACGGATTGTCTGGCGATGCGATCCAATTCGCGAGATTGACCCGGTTCACGCTTTTCGATGAACTCTCCGTGAGGTCATTCTTACGATCGCTGAGGGGGAGCGAGTCAATCTTCGCTGCTTGCGATCCAGGCCGCTCAGTAAGAACCTGCGGGAAACCGGGTGTCACTTCATCACCAGGCTGATTGTAGTCGCCACGATTCAGCAGAAACGTCTTCGCTTTTGATCCCTTAACCGACTCCATCGCCATGGTGACTGGCAGGGCAGGGGGCTTTGGTAGCTTTTCGATCTCTTTGCGGATTTCGGCCTGTTGTTGTTTCTCGTCTGCCGACAGCGCTGATGAAATTTCCTTGTCTGATACTTTCACCTTGGCTTCGGTTTCCAGCACGAGGTTCGATTGTTCTGCCGTCCGTTGTTCTGGTGGTGTGAGATGCGCCGACTGAGCTTCGGCAGGAAGCTTGGCCACTTTTTGTTCGAAAAGCTTCTGAAGCGTCGCAGCTTCAACCGCGATCAGTTCCTGCAATTTGGGGTGTGCGTTGTATTCACGCATGGCCACAGCGTATGTCTCGCGATGTGAGGGTGTGGCAATCGATTTCTCGCGGTTGAATTTCGCCGGTGTGAAGAAAGCCTGAAAACCATAGTAATCACGCTGGGAGAGTGGCTCGAACTTGTGATCGTGACAGCGGGCACAGCCGAAGGTGAGGCCAAGAAAGACGAGTGACGTCGTGTCGGTCATATCATTCAGCGTGTTATGTCGCCGCTGGACCTGATCCGAACTATCGACCATGTCCGGACCCAGCAGATGAAACCCGGTGGCCGTTACCGCTTCGGCGTCGTCTGGCCACAATTCGTCACCCGCGATCTGTTCACGGATAAAACGATCGTACGGCTTGTCCTCGTTCAGCGACTGGATGACATAATCACGATATCGCCAGGCATGGGGCCGAATGGCGTCGTGCTCGAATCCGTCCGACTCGGCATAACGGGCCAGGTCGAGCCAATGTCGCCCCCATCGTTCACCGTAATGGGGCGAAGCGAGCAGCCGGTCGATCAACTCCTCTTCCGCACATGGTGACGGATTGTTGACGAAATCATCGATCTCCGCAGGTGTTGGAGGTAACCCGATCAGATCGAATGTGACACGCCGAATAAGGACAGTCCGACTGACAGTTGGTGAGCGGGAAAGTCCGACTGACGTCAACTTATCGAGAATGAATAGGTCAATTGGATTCTCATTGTCTGGTAGGGATTGCCGGATCGCAGGGGGTTGGACTCGCGTGATCGGCTGAAACGCCCAATGTGCCCGATCAACATCGGTCAGCACGAATCCCGCATCCGATGTCCGTTTGCCTGAAGTCTTATCGAGCGGCCGACTATAAAGTGCTCCTGACTTGATCCAGGAGGCGATTTGCTGAATCACCGCTTCAGAGAGTTTGTCTTCTTTGTAAGGCATGAAAGGTTCATGATTGTGCCGGATCGTCTGCAGCAACAAACTGGATTCCGGATCACCCGGAACAACTGTTACTCCGCTTTCACCACCTCGCAATAACGCCTCACGCGTTGAAAGATCCAACCCCCCTTTGGTGCTCGTCCCGCCGTGACATCGGACGCAGTGTGTTTCGAGTAACTCAAGCGGATTTGAAGAATCGGCGGCAAACCCCAAGGTGCCAACGTTGAACATCAGGGAAACGAAGCCGTAGATCGACGCGGGTGTCCATCGTCGATAAATTCGTCGCCAGAAAAATGAAGAAACGCGAAAGATCATTTTGAAAAATTCCAGACGAGGGGAAGCTCCCCTTCGAGCGACCACGAAAAAGCGTCCCCCTGTGAGGTTTCGAAAGAATCTCGCGGTCGCAATTATAAACAGAGAGTTACGAGTTCGGCGACATCGGCAGTTGAAACAGAAAATCTGTCGATCGAATCCAGCATGATTCGGTATGAGAAGCCAGTCAATATCGTCTTCATCGTGTTGATTCCTCTGTACTATTCGGGCACAGCTTGGCGTAAAACAGGACGAACGTATTTCATGGATCGCTTTGGTGATTGTGTTGAAAATGCGTTCCTGGCAGCGATATGGTCTGGTTGCATTCCACCTGATCTTGGCTCCATACTCATTCGAGGTGTTTATTGACCATCACGGCTATTTTGGCCCCCGCACTTCCATGTCGTTCCTGGCAGGGTCCCATGAATCATCGTTGGATTTCAGTCATTCTCATGGCAACTGTATTGGCTGCAACCTGTGTTGCCGAGGAGCCATCGGCCACGGAGAACGCCGGGAACGCAGCACCCGGCCTTGCGGTCCTTCGTCGATTTGTTCAGTCGCATTGCCTCGACTGCCATAGCAAAGGGACTCGGAAGGGAGATCTGGACCTCGACGAACTTCTCGCAGCGGGCATTGAAGGAAATGCGCGCACGTGGGAAAGCGTTGTCCGAAAGCTCACTGCGCGACAAATGCCACCCAAAGAATCGCCCCGTCCGACGGAACGCGACTTTGATGCGGCCATCACGTTTCTGGCAACGTCGCTTGATACAGTCGCTCAAAAATCTCCGAATCCCGGACGCACGGAAACATTCCGTCGTCTCAACCGAAGCGAGTACCAGAACACGATCCGCGACTTGCTGGGGCTGGAAGTGGACATCACGTCACTTTTGCCGGCGGATGAATCAAGTCATGGTTTTGACAATGTCACGGTTGCTGATCTCTCGCCATCACTGCTGAATCGTTACATCTCTGCCGCACAGAAAATCAGCCGTCTGGCAGTCGGTTCTGCCCCGCGAGCATCCGGTGGAGAAATCGTGCGAATTCGTCCTGATATTACTCAGGACGCTCATATTGAAGGTCTTCCAATTGGCACGCGAGGGGGTGCCCTTGTTCGGTATTATTTCCCGCAGGATGGTGAGTACGAGATTCAGGTCCATCTCATGCGTGACCGCAATGAAGCGATCGAAAGTCTCAGCGAGCCTCATGAACTTGAGGTCATCATGGATCGGGAACGAGTCGAACTTTTCACGATCAAGCCACCCCCAAAAGGGACCAGCGATCAATCGGTCGATGCGAATCTCAAGTCACGCGTGAAAGTGACGGCAGGTCTCCACAAACTGGGGGTCGCGTTTCTGAAAAAGCCTTCATCGCTCTTGGAAACCACTCGGCAGCCGCTGAATGTGCATTACAACTACTATCGTCATCCCCGCATTGGGCCGGCCGTCTACGAGATCTCGATTGTTGGTCCCGTCGAAGCCAAAGGGCCCGGCGAGACTGCAAGCCGACGCCGGATTTTCAGCAGCCAGCCCACAGGCCCCGGTGACGAAGACGACTGCGCCAGGCGAATCCTGTCCAAGCTGGCTCGTCGAGTGTATCGCCGATCGGTCAATGACGAGGATCTACGTTCGTCATTTGAGTTCTACCGGCAGGGGCGTGCCGCACGGGGTTTTGAAGCAGGCATTGAATCAGCCATCAGTTCGTTATTAGTAAAGCCCCAGTTCCTGTTTCGCATTGAACGCGACCCGCCTGGCCTTCCACCGAACACCCCCTATCGCATTGAGGGAGCGGAACTGGCATCCCGCCTGTCGTACTTTCTCTGGAGCAGCATGCCCGACGATGAGTTGCTCGATCTTTCCGTTCGTGGTGAACTCAGCCAGCCCGAGGTGTTCGAACAGCAGGTGCGGAGAATGTTGAAGGACAACCGTTCTCGTTCTCTGGTTGACAACTTCGCGGGACAGTGGCTTTACCTGCGCAATCTGGAGGGAGCGATTCCCGATATGCGCCTGTTTCCTGATTTCGACGATAACCTGCGGCAGGCATTTCGACGGGAGACAGAGTTGTTCTTCGAGAGCATTCTGCACGAGGACCATAGCGTGCTCGATCTGATCAAGGCCGATTATACGTACCTCAACGAACGGCTGGCCCGTCATTATGGGATTCCTCACGTGTATGGCAGTCGGTTCCGCCGCGTGTCGGTTGATGAGAAAAGTCATCGGGGCGGGTTGCTTCGACAGGGAAGCATTCTCACGGTGACGTCGTACGCAACCCGTACGTCGCCTGTGATTCGGGGCCACTGGGTTCTACAGAATCTTGTAGGC
>JBAXBD010000392.1:0-6162 GCA_037142165.1 Schlesneria sp.
TTCAGTAATCGAAGAAAATTGCAGGGTGGGACAAGTCTTCGAAGTCCCACCAAAAACTGAGGAAGGTTGAGTGCTCAAGGATATCCTGGCGTAGTCGGTGGCCAGATTTCAGTAATCGAAGAAAATTGCAGGGTGGGACAAGTCTTCGAAGTCCCACCAAAACGTTGTGGGTCGAAAAATGGTGGGACATCGAAGACTTGTCCCACCCTACGCTGATACCTTTTGCGAGTTCATCATGAAAACGATTTCTTTGATCATCCCGCTGATATTGCTGTTGATCCAGAATCTTCACGCCGAGTCGATCTGGATCGAAGGGGAAAAGCCGACGAAATCGACGATGAATCGTCATCCGTGGTGGTATGACCAGGTCAAGAAAGAACATCTCTCGGGCGGAGATTGGATCAGTAACTTCGAACCGAAGAAAATCGGTGAGGCGGAATACTCGATCACGGCCAAAGAGGGTGGCAAATATGAATTCTGGGTTCGGGCCAATCCAACGTTGACGACGATGTCGTTTCGATTGAATGAAAGCAAAGATTGGAGTCCGATCGACTTCGAAAAATCGGCGCGAGAAGCGGTCAATATCGCCGCCGACGGGAAACTTGATCTACGGTTTATCGCCTGGGTCAAAGTCGGTTCAGTCGACTTGAAGAAGGGGAAGAACCTGCTCCGGTTCCGCATGAACAGCGAGAACAGCAACCACGGAGGATTGGACTGTTTTGTCCTTTCGACCGAGCAATTTACCCCACGCGGACTTTTAAAACCTGGCGAGACTGCCAAGGGCTCTGGCTCCACGGAAGCAGACTGGTTCGCCTTCAATCCGTCAGCGGACAAGTTTCAGGCGACGTCGTTGATCGACCTGCGGTTCCTCAATGAGAAACAGGCAGGTGAGAATGGATTTATCGCCACGAACGAGGGGAGGTTCATTCACAGTACATCACGCAAGCCAGTGCGGCTCTGGGCCGTGAATGGTGCGGCAGCGAAGACTCGCGATGAACTGAAACTCGAAGCCCGACAACTTGCAAAATATGGCGTCAACCTCGTGCGGCTGCACGGCCCGGTGTTCGATAAACGTGGCGAAGTCGATCCCGAGAAAATTCAGCGAGCATTCGATGTTGTCGAAACCATGAAGGAAGAGGGGATCTATACCCACTTTTCGATCTACTTTCCGCTCTGGTTCGATCCCCCTGCGGATCTCGACTGGTTACCCGGTTACGACGGCAAGACACATTCGTTCGCGACTCCGTACTTCAATGCCAAGTTCCAGGAGAAATATCGCGGCTGGTTCAAAACGTTGCTGACGACCCCCAGTCCGACGACGGGAAAACGGCTGATTGACGAGCCGGCGGTGTTCGGAGTGGAACTCGTCAACGAAGATTCTTTGTTCTTCTGGACATTCAACGACAAGCAGATTCCGGATGTTCCGCTGCGTGAAATGGAACATCAGTTCGGGGAATGGGTGAAAACCAAGTACGGAACGTTCGAAAGAGCTTTCGTCGCGTGGAAAGATCAAAAAGTTCCGCGAGATAATCCGGCCGAAGGTCGACTCGGATTTCGCCCCCTCTGGAACATTGCCAATGAACGAACCACACGCGATCAGGATACGGCCCGGTTCATGACCGAAACCCAGCGCCGCTTTTATGACGAGTCAACCAGGTTTATCAAAGGACTTGGTTTCAAGGGCTTAGTCACCGCCTCGAACTGGGTCACGGCCAGCCCCGAGGTCCTGGGGCCGCTGGAGAAGTACTCTTATCTTGCTGGCGATTTTATCGATCGGCACGGATACTTTGGGTGCGCGAACGGTGGCGACGCTGCTGAATGGTCGATTCGAGACGGGCACACGTACGTCGATCGTAGTGCGCTGAAGTTCGACAGTGAGGAGCCGGGCAAGCCAGCTTCGTTTGTTCATCCTGCGATGGACCCACATTACGATGACAAGCCCTCAATGATTTCCGAGACCACCTGGAATCGGCCAAATCGACACCGTGGGGAAGCGCCATTGTATCTGGCGACCTACGGCGCATTACAGGACAGCGATTGTATCGTCCATTTTGCGAAGGATGCCGTAGAGTGGTCAGTCAAGCCAGGCTATTTCATGCAGCCCTGGACGTTGACGGCGCCGAGTCAATTCGGCCAGTTTCCTGCCGCCGCGTTGATTTATCGTCAGGGGCTGGTCCGGGCGGGCGATATCATGGCCCAAGTGACTCTCCACTACGAAGACCTGCTCAAACTGCAAGGGACGCCGCTTCCCCAGGATGCCGCATTTGATGAGCTACGCCTGAAAGACGTGCCGACGGGAACCGCTGTAAAGCAGGGCCAGCGGATTGATCCACTGATCCATTACGTCGGTAAAACCCATGTCAAATTCACGACACCCGATTCCAAGTCGCAACGCAACGACACGTCGTTGAAACCGCTGGCAAAACTTATTGATCACAAAGCGAAAACAGTCGTCAGCAGCACTAGCCAACTGAAACTCGACTGGGGCAAAGGTCTGTTAACAATTAACGCCCCGTCAGCTCAGGGAGCCAGCGGAAACCTGGCCAGCGCCGGTGAGATCAAATTGTCTGATGTCACGATCTCAATTCCGCGCGACGTGGCTCACGCGATCGTCGTCAGTCTGGATGGTCAACCAATTGCCGCATCGAAGAAGATGCTGCTGCAAGTGATGACGGAAGAAAAGGCAACAGGATTCCGTTCTGAATCGATCGAAGGGGGACGCAATCGCATCCTGTCGATCGGCGAATCACCCTGGCTGGTAAAGAAAATCGAAGGACAAGTGAAGTTTCACCGCCCTGATGCAGGCAGATTGAAAGTGAGCCCCCTCGATCAATACGGGGAACCACCTGCGTCTCAGGTGGTCAACTTGTCGGGAGGAGGATTTCTGCTCCAACCGGAAACCCTCTATTACTCAATTACCGTCGAATAATCTGGGTTCTAACTCCACAGAAATCTTTGAGGACAGGTTTAATGCTGGGCCGCGAACTTGATCGCATTCGCTGGCCAATCCGGTGCTGATGAAATTGCAGGTAGCACGTCTTCCGGTCGATCCACGATCTGCCACATTGAGTCGTGTTGCTGACCCATAAATCGTTCGGTGATCATCGATGAAAGAAGCTGGATCAGGGGATTGAAGAATCCGCGAGTGTTGACCAGGACAATCGGATGAAGGTAAAGCCCAAGTTTTTTGAGGGTGATCGCTTCAAAAAGTTCTTCCAGCGTCCCGGTTCCGCCTGGCAGCGCCACGACCGCGTGGCTTTCCGACAGCATCAGATGCTTTCGAGTTCGCATGTCTTCCACACGCCGAAGCTCAGTAATGCCCGGATGTTCCCATTCCAGTTCAACCATGAAATCGGGGATGACCCCCACAACGCGTCCCTGTTTGCTGAGTGCTCCATTGGCCAGCGCTCCCATTGATCCGATGGCACCGCCGCCGTAGATGATTGAACAGCCTCCCTCGGCCAGCAGTTCGCCCAGTCGAAACGCGTCTGCATGGTACGCTGGGTCACACGCCTGGCTGGATGCGCAATAAACGCAGACAATCTTCTCGCTTTTCCGAACTTTCGTATCCATTTCGTTATTCATCACTCAGGTACGTCCAACCACATGACGAACAACGGGCATCGCTTTGTCCCATGATGAAGCCACACGACAGGCAACGCGTAAATCGATTGTCTTCGTCAGATTCCGATCTGTTAAGATGGTTCAGTTGAGCTTGGTTAATGATTTCCATGGCCAGGTTTGCTTGCGATTCGTCGACATGGATTCGCGGACAGGTGATCCATCCCGCCGGCAATTCACCAACTGCTCCCTGAAGAAATTCGTTTTCAACGTGCGATTTCACGCCAACTTCGTCCAAAGCCGCACGAATCACATAGGCTTCGGGAAGGTTTCTTGCCCGATAGATCTCGACGAGCTTTGGGTTGATAACACTCATTACATTGATTCCCTGTTGACATTATTTGAACCTTATTGCGAGAAATCCCGACGTTTAGGATTAACTCCCTGCTCGAAAACGATCCCAACAAGGCGTGCCATTCCCTTCGTGTTCCAGTGAATCGGCAAAAATCGATCCTGCGCCAGACAGAGGTTTGGGTGAGGCTGGTAAAATTAGTCTGTTACAATGGATTGAGATTGTCAAAGCGACACATGAGATTGACGCTTCCCCTGGTCCCTACGATACTTGTTGTCTTACAAGGGGAAAGTGATGTCAGAGTGGTCAGAATATGCCAATCAGTTGACGAAGCAGGCTCGACGAGCCTCGCGAGAGTTAGCGATCGTCAGTGGTGAACAAAAACAGCGTTGGTTATATCGATCAGCTGAACTTTTGATGGCTCGTGCCGACGAGATCGTTGCCGCGAATGCAATCGATTTAAAAGCGGCTCCCGATTACGGATTGAATGCCGCCGCAATCGATCGATTAAAATTGACTCCGACAAGGCTGGAGTCCATTGCGTCGGCTCTTCGTGAAGTCGCGTCCCTGCCCGATCCGATCGGTGAACTGCTCGATTCGAATGTTCGTCCCAATGGATTGGTCGTCACGCGAGTCCGTGTCCCATTGGGTGTCGTCTTTTTTATCTACGAATCGCGTCCCAACGTGACAATGGATGCCGCATCGTTGTGCGTTAAGAGCGGCAACGCCGTTATATTACGAGGTGGCAAAGAAGCTCTTCATAGCAATCTGGCCTTACATAAAATCCTTCGCGATGCACTGGTCGAGACAGGCTTGCCAGAACACGCCGTGCAGCTCGTCCAGTCAACGGAACGCGAGATTGTTGGAGAACTGTTGAAGCGGGGCGATCGAATCGATGTGACAATTCCCCGTGGCGGAAAATCGCTGATTGAACGAGTCGCCAATGAGGCTCGAATGCCCGTGATCAAGCACTTTGATGGCATTTGTCATGTCTTCGTCGACAAATCGGCAGACCATGAGATGGCACTGGCGATTCTGAAAAACAGCAAATGTCAGCGACCTGGTGTTTGTAACGCGGCAGAAACCCTTCTAGTTCACGCCGAAATCGCCGACAGTTTTCTGCCCAAGGCGGCTGCGATGCTGCAAGCCGAAAAGGTCGAGGTGCGCGGATGTGATCGAACGCGTCGCTCGATTTCATGGGCAAAACCGGCAACGAATCAGGACTATCACACGGAATATCTGGATTTGATTCTGTCGGTGAAAGTGGTTGACAGCGTTTCGGACGCGATCAATCACATCGACGAATTCAGCTCTCGTCATACGGAAACGATTGTGACGAATGATCTCTCCGCAGCCAATCGGTTCACTCAGGAAGTCGATTCCGCAGCGGTCATGGTCAATGCGAGCACCCGATTCAACGATGGGGGCGAATTTGGTTTAGGGGCGGAAATCGGAATTTCAACGGATAAGTTTCACGCTCGAGGTCCCTGCGGCCTGCGCGAACTGACCAGTTATAAATGGGTCGCACACGGTTCAGGCCAGATTCGCAAATAGACGGAAAAAGGGTCCACGGATGGGCAAAATTTTGAGCCAGTCTGAAATCGAAATGGTCCTCTCGTCGCTGGACTTTTCTTCGACCGGTCCTTCGTCCACAGATGCGGTCAGGCCCGAGCCAACCGTCACGGTCAATCTTTACGATTTCGAGCATCCTTTACCCCTTCAGAAGTCTCAACTTGATTCATTGCGGCTTGCCTCGGCTTCTGCCGGTCAACAAATCCAGACGGAATTAAATCGGCTGTTACGTACGCCTGTCGTTGTCAACTTTTTAGCGGTTGAGCAATCGACGTATCGAGACTACCTCGCCGCCTGCGAGAACCCAGCCTGCCTGGCATTGTTCAAGCAGAAAACTTCTTCGAACAGGTGGCTGCTCGATGTGAGTCGTTCGTTGGCGTTTGCATTTGTCGATTGCCTGCTGGGCGGAGAAGTCTCTGGACTGGCTCTTGATCGGCCATTCACGGATGTGGAAGGTCGATTGATCGAAAAGACTTTGAAGACAATTCTGCGTGAGCTTTCCAGCGATTTCTTGCGGACGGGTTCATTGGAGATGACGGATCTCGCGTGCGATCCCACTCTAGTCGTCGAATCGACGTCAAATGAGGCGGTTGTCCTGGTCAGTTTTGAGATTCTCTGCCCACCTTGTCAGGGCCTTTTTCAACTTTGTGTACCGTGGAAAGAGGCGACGCCAAATG
>JBAXBD010000393.1:0-6158 GCA_037142165.1 Schlesneria sp.
GATCTTGGATGGTGTTCCGAGTTGAATGCCAAGGCGGCTTATCGTGCTTATGATTTTGCCGGTGGCACTGTCGTTCATATTACTTCAGGAATTTCAGCGTTGGTCTGTTCGCTTTTGCTGGGAAAACGGTTGGGATATGGGCAAGAACCGATGCCGCCGCACAATCTTACCTACACGTACATCGGTGCAACGATGTTGTGGTTCGGTTGGTTCGGATTCAATGCCGGTAGTGCCGGGGCCGCTGATCTTCGTGCGGCGAACGCGTTTGTGACAACACACATGGCGGCAGCGGCGGGGACAATTTCCTGGGCATTGATCGAGTGGATTGTTCGTGGTAAGCCCAGCATCCTTGGTGCCTGTTCTGGTGCCGTGGCTGGCTTGGTTTGCGTCACTCCAGCCAGTGGTTCAGCAACACCGATGAGCGGCATTATTCTCGGCTTGTGTGCCGGTGCGGTCTGTTTCTACGCCTGCACCACGATTAAGAACAAGTTTGGTTACGATGATTCGCTCGATGCGTTCGGTGTTCACGGAGTCGGAGGGACTCTCGGGGCGCTTCTGACTGGCGTTTTTGCGACCCGGGCAGTCATTCCCGGTGTGACCGAACCATGCGGATTACTTGAAGGGAATGCGAATCAAGTGATTGCTCAGGCCGTGGGGGCCGGTGCCGCCATGTTGCTGGCTGTGATTGGGACCGTGATCATCCTGAAGATTGTGGATGCCGTTTTTGGTTTACGAGTGAATCAAGCCGGGGAATTGCAGGGATTGGATATCAATCAACATGGAGAAGAAGGTTACATCTTCTATTGATCCGAATTCCGTCGCAAGGTGCCAGTCCTGCTTTTGCCAGCGGCTGGCACCCGATCGTGTCACAGACTTCAGGGACGATGCGAGGCATCCGATTCGGGAGATGTCTTTTGCTGGCACGATAATTTCATAGGAAATTTTCATCCGAACCGTATGAATCCAAAGTAAGGTATTCCGTGAAAAAAATTGAGGCCGTAATTCGTCACTTCAAATTGGAAGAAGTAAAGGACGCCCTGACGGAGATTGGGATTCAGGGGATGACCGTGACGGAAGTGCGAGGTTTCGGTCGTCAAAAAGGGCATAAAGAGCAGTATCGTGGGGCGGAATACTCGGTCGATTTTCTCCCGAAAGTAAAAATGGAGGTTGTGATCAGTGACGATCTTGCAAAGACCGTCATTGATACACTGATTCGTGCGGCTCGAACTGGACAGATGGGTGACGGGAAGATTTTCGTCACGGATTTGGAAGAAATGATACGTATCCGGACCGGCGAAAGCGGTTCGGAAGCTCTGTGAGCTGGCAGAGATAGAATTGCCAGTGAAAGTTGATCAACTGCGCCATCCGCGTTAATTGTCAATTGACGCATCGAGACCGAGACTTCACAATCAGTGAAGAAGCGCTCGGCATATGAAGTTTTAGAATGGTCCGAGATAATTAGCCAAGGAGCCGAACGTGAAGAAAGTTGAAGCGGTGATTCGCCACTACAAATTGGAAGAAGTCAAGAACGCATTGACTCAGGCGGGCATCCAGGGGATGACCGTAACCGAAGTGCGAGGATTCGGTCGTCAGCGTGGACACAAGGAAACCTACCGAGGTGCCGAGTACACAGTCGACTTCCTTCCGAAGGTGAAGCTGGAAGTGGTTGTTGGTGAAGCGGAAGTCGCAAAAGCCATCAAGACAATTTCTGATGTTGCTCGTACAGGTCAAATCGGCGATGGAAAGATTTTCATTACAAGTCTTGAAGATGTCGTGCGAATTCGTACGGGAGAAACCGGCCCCGAGGCAATCTAGTCCTCGGCCACAAACGACCTTCGGGAATGAGTGATGACAGAGGCCGCCATTTCCGAGGTTCGTGCCCCATCGATCGTTGCCGGATCCAGTGCCACGCCGATTGCTCGCACAGAGCGAATCGCTGTGTTACGGAAACGGATCGACGATGTGCGGCAACAGACTCGCAAGCGGTTTCAGCATGGCGCGTCGGGGCTGCAGACAGCATCTTTCTTGTCACAACTGATGGACAAATTTGTTGTCCAGGTTTTCGAGGAAGTTCTTGCAGATGCAGGTCCGACGGTCGCCGAGTCTCTTCGTGGGCAGTTTGCTATCGTCGCCGTCGGCGGGACAGGCCGAGGCGACGTCTGTCCTTACTCCGATCTCGATCTTTTGTTTCTCCACTCACCGAAAGTGACATCGGTCTTCGAGCCGATCACTTCGCAGGTTCAGCGGGACTTATGGGACGCGGGGTTGAAGCTGGGTGCCAGTTGCCGGACGGTCGCTGATTCGCTTTCGTGGGCGAAGCAAGAACCGCAATTTGCCACGGGACTGATTGATGCGCGTCTACTTGGCGGAGAGGCGTCGTTATTCGAGCAGCTTAAAGCGAAGTTTGCTCGATCGATCGTCCAATCGCGTTCCAGTGAGTTTCTTGCGAAAGTTGTCACGGCACGGGACAAAGAGCGAACAGAATTCGGAGCCACGACACAACAGCTGGAGCCCGATGTCAAACGATCATTGGGCGGGTTACGCGATCTCCATATGATCCGATGGATTGCGTTCGCACTGCACGGTTCCGGCGATGTTGATTCCTTGCGGTTACACGGGACGATTACCAAGGAAGACGCTCGGCGTCTGGTTCATGCGTACGAGTTTCTTGTCGGCTTGCGGATCGATCTGCACTTCGCCGCCGGAAAAGAGCAGGACACGTTGTCTCGCGACGACCAGTTGCGGATCGCAAAGTTGCGAAATATTTCGGCGAGCGAAGGGCAGCTTCCCGTCGAACGGTTTATGCAAGAGTACTTTCAGCACAGTTCGGCAGTGGCCGATGTGGCTCATCAGCTGATCGAACGAACGCGGCGAAAGCCGTGGACGACACGAGCCGTCGATTACCTGATGTCTTATCGCATTGACGAAATCTATAGTGTCGGTCCCGATTCGATCGATATTCCCAGTGGACGCGCCCGTCGAACGGCCTGCAGCACACTGGAAGGTGTTCTGCACTTGTACTTGACTGCTGCACGTTACGGACGTCGTGTGGCTCCGAAATTGGCCGAGCAAATCAAGCAGCAGCAGATCAAGCCCCCCGCCATTCTTTCGGCCGAAGCGTCGCATTCATTTCTGGCATTGTTAAAGACAACAGGTAAGCTGGGTGAGGCGCTGCGTGGACTGCACGAGAATGGTGTGCTGGAAGCGGTTCTTCCCTGTTTTCAACACGTTCGATGCCTGCTTCAATTCAATCAATATCATCACTACACCGTTGATGAACATACTCTACGAGCCATCGAAGCGGCTGAAGGTTTCCAGGCTGATCCTGGTTCTGTCGGACAGGCCTATCGCGAAATCCACAGTAAGGAACTGCTTCATCTTGCGTTGTTGCTCCATGATGCAGGAAAGGGATACGAAGAGGACCACAGCGAGGTCGGACGACGGCTCGCTTCGGATATTGCCCAACGCCTGGGGCTCCCTGATCATCAACGTGACCAGGTGATGTTCCTTGTTCATCGTCATTTGCGGATGGCCGATCTGGCTTTGCGTCGAGATATCAATGACCCTGCCGTATTGCTCAAATTCAGCCACGAAGTGGGTAGTCCGGAATCGCTAAGGATGCTGTTTGTACTGACGGCTGCCGATGTATCTGCGGTTGGTCCAGGTGTCTGGAATCAGTGGAAGGCCGAACTGACGACAACGCTATACGAACGGACAATGCTCTGGCTGAATGGTAAGAGTCATCTGTTCGACGAAGAGACGCGACTGAAGACGATCAAACAACAAGTTGCGTATTTGATTGAAGAGTCCGGGTCAGGAAAACATCACGGATCAGGGCGTACCGTCGAGCTTGACCCCATCACAGAGAAGCTCGATCAGTTTCCGGCCCACTACCTGCTGGAAACACCGCCTGCTCGGATCGCCGATGATTTTCGAGTCGCTCAGGCTCGCCAGCCAGACGATATTCACGTTGAAGCGGTGTATGACTCGGAAACGGGGACGGTCGAGTACAGGATTATCACTCACGAGCAAATTGCACCGGGTTGCTTTCACAAGTTGTCGGGTGTTTTGTCAGCGAAGCGTCTGGTGATTTTGTCTGCGGCAATTTGTACGACCCTTGATGGCATCATTATCGATGTTTATCGAGTTCGAGATGCCGATCATTCGGGTGAAATTCCAACATGGCGAGTCGATGATGTTGCCGTCACGATTCGAAAAGTGCTTCGAGGCGAAATAGACGTCGAATCCCTCTTGAAGACGAGGGGTAAGTTTGCATTACAGGCGGCAGCAGGTCCTGTATCAGATCTGCCGATGCGTGTCGTCGTCGATAATGAATCATCGGATCGATACACTGTAATTGACGTGTTTACTCACGATCGTCCGGGTCTGCTTTATGCGATTACCAGGACAATTTACGAACTGAAATTAAGCGTTGTCCTGGCCAAGATCGCGACGCATTTCGATCAGGTGCTCGACGTATTTTTCGTGACAGAATCAGACGGCTTGAAACTCGACGAGAGCGAACGTCTGAACTCCATTCGTGAACGGTTAACGACCCAGTTGGCCAGCTTTGAGAAGTCGGCACTTGCTGAACAATAGGCTGAAATGGGGCTAACGTTATTGCGGCAGCTTCACATGGCCGCTATATTAGCTGGGTCATGAGCAGGTCTTTACCCATTGATACACGGAGGTTAATGGTGCAAATTCACGATTTCGATCTGACCGTCGGTGATATTTTGCGAGTCGGTGACACAGTCATCACAGTGATCGACATCGATAACGGCGAAGTGACATTTCGAGTGGATGAGGGGGAGATCCACGATGACCCTCGAATGAACGATCCGATGGAAATGGCATCGATTTCAATTCCGCGATAAACCATCTGGCACGATAAACCATCTGGTAATTGATCAGGCCGCCGGTTTTGTCTGATCGATCACTTACCCACGGTGAAAGGTTCTTCGATGTCGCAATCGTTCGGGATCGCGAATGAATGATTGATCACGAGCAATTGATGGCGGCCATTGGCTGCAATTTTACCACCGAAAAGCTCAATCCTTGATGCACCGCTGGAGACGACTCCAGCCCGACCATTTTCGATCGCCGTAACGTTGTCGAGGATAATCCCGTCGCAGAGGCCCTGTGCGTGTAGTCCGTCAAAACGGAAATGCTGTAAAACCACGTTTGAGATCACCACATTGCTGACTTGATGCAATGAAATACCGGTCTGATCCGCAGCAAAGGCAAATGCCTGATCTTCAGGGGGATTGTCCCCATCCTGGCGGAAATACAAACTCCCGCGCCACGCGACCCAATAGCCGGGCTTCAAGTTTGAAAGTGGTTCCAGTCCGTTTTCAGGAACAGACTCTGGAAGCGGCCGACCGTTTCGCAAAAGTCGGTAATATCCCTTTCGGGTCAAAGTTAACTTCCAAAGTTTGGGACTGACTCGTTCCCAGCTTCCAGGCGGAACGGCTCTTAAGCCACTGATTGTTGCACCATTTCCCTCGATGACGAATGGATGATAGCGAGTACCACTATGCCGTTCGCCCGTCAGCGAGATCGAGCCGTAATAAGGGGTTCCGGTGTTTCGAAGGACAATCACATCACTGAATCGCGCCAGTTGAACCGCTCGTCCAAGCGTCGCAACAGGTCCCGAATTTGTGCCCCGAGATTCGACACTCGCTCCGTCATGCGCATCTCGACCCATTAAGCTGTCAACATAGATTTCGCCTGCGACCACGGGGGTCGTGAAGACGACAACAGCAATGAGAGTAACGAGACGTCCCAGCATGACTTCCCCCCTGTCGGCTCGACCCAGGCACCGAAATTCATCAAAAATCATCGATTCACGCGACTTGGACTCGTAACAAAGCCTGCGGCTCTGGTTCGTAAGTTACCGTGATCTTTGTTTTGGATTACGTCGCCAAGCCGACTATCGTCGTCAGCAGTTGCTGCCGTTGTGAAGTCCATTTTAGGTGAGTCGTTGGTTATTCGAGATGCGTGGCAGGGTATAACGATTATACGCAGTAAGCATAGGGGACGCCGGCCATCAATTGCTTTGTGACCGCAAAAACGAACTGACACTCAAGTGGCTTTGCCCGAAAAATGGGTCAGATCCCTCACGGGTGGTGTCAGGTTTCTCTGGGCAAACCGTCAGA
>JBAXBD010000394.1:0-6152 GCA_037142165.1 Schlesneria sp.
ATTCATGCGTTCGATTGTTGTCCTCGGCATTTTCGCCTGTATTTCGATCGCCATGGCGGAGGAATCGCCGGTCGTTACCAAAGAGGATATCGAAGGAACTGGGCCTGGATGGAAGACTCTCGGTGAATCCGATTTCATGAATGTGAACACAGATCCTGATACATGGACTTGGAGCGAGACCGGCGTCCACTGTAAGGGGACTCCCGTTGGCGTGACTCGATCTGTGAAGAAATATAAGAACTTTGAAATCGTCGCGGATTGGAAACATCTTCGATCTGGTGGCAATTCAGGGATCTTTCTTTGGGCTTCGGATGAAGCGTTAACCGGATTGAAACCAAACCAGTTGCCACCCGGTGGAATCGAAGTTCAGGTTCTCGATCATGGCTATGCCGAGCAATACGAGAAACAAACAGGAAAGAAGCCGGACTGGTTTACCACTCACGGCGATGTCTTTCCGGTCGGTAAATCGGATATGACTCCGTTTCCTCCCACTGCCCCCGATAAGAAGCGAAGCTTCCCGAAAAAGAATCTCAGCAAGGGAATTAACGAATGGAACCACTACTACGTGAGAGCCATCGATGGGGAGGTTCGGTTGTGGGTGAACGGCGAGCAAGTTTCAGGAGGCAAGAACTGCAAACCGGACAATGGGTATCTTTGTCTTGAATCGGAAGGCTCTCCCATCGAATTCAAGGGGCTGAAGATTCGAGAGCTTCCGTAAGCAAGGCTGGCTTCATCCTGCTGACACAGGCTTGCGGCGCGAAAGTTCGGGGCTTTTGCCACTGCATCGGACGGCATCTGGGTCTCTGCAAAAGTAGCCTTCTCGACCCGAGGGTGTCGGTTTTTGTAGCTGCGGCTTCCATCCACCGTGCATTCTATCTGCGGCTGGAAACCGCAGCTACGCCTTGTGGCTCGCCGTTTTCGAGCGGCAAAAGCTGACATCCTCGGAGCGAGGCGGCTACTTCGTCTGAGGCAAAGCCTCTTCGGAGTCTTTTCCGACGCAGTGGGTTCCCGTTTTTTGACACAATTGAAGAATACCGGTCGGCCGAAGACGGTCGTCCAGTGGCACGCTAATCTTTCGCTTTAACCATGTACAACGGTGTCATTGTGGCGACTTCCCACTCATAAGTTGACTGGCTCAACAAGAATCGTCACCTTTGTCTTCGAACGTTAAGACATTCTAGCTCGAGGATCATTCATGACCTTTCTGGCCTCCCTGTCAAATCAGCGTTGTTTTCTATTTCTGGCTTGTCTCTATTCCCTATCGTGGTCGACGGCATTTGCCGCTCCATTGCAGGGGACGATTGAAGAAGTCTCGACGGAAGAGAAATCGGTTACAGTCAAACTTAATGGGAAGAATGAAGAATCCAGGACTTTCAACCTGGCTCCAAAAGCCGTGATCACGATCAATGGCAAGAAAGCTGATCTGTCAGACATCGAAGAAGGCCAGACGGTAACCGTTGTCGTGAATGCCGCCGATCTGGCGACAAAGCTCACTGTCAAAACCGCCAAGAACTCGCCAGTGAAAAAGAGCAGTCCCCGTCCGCTGATGGAAGACAAAAGCCCGGATACTGACCCCTCTGAATCCGCTTTCTGGCCTCAGCACCGCGGCCCGAATCGGGATAATATTTCAAAGGAAACGGGACTCCTTGATTCTTGGCCCAACGGGGGGCCGAAGCTGACATGGGAACAGAAAGGCCTGGGTGAGGGTTTTTCTTCGGTTTCCATCGCACATGGAAAACTCTACACGATGGGGAATCAAGGGAATGATGAGATGCTGCTGGCCATGGACGCCGCAAATGGTCGTCCTCTCTGGTCTACAAAGACCGGCGGTCGAGCCTACCGTGAAGGGCAGGGGAACGGCCCTCGAGGAACGCCCACGGTTGACGATGATCGCGTTTACGCGCTCGGTGCCAATGGAGATCTGATTTGTGTCGGAGCCAACAAGGGTGAAGTTGTCTGGCAGAAAAATATTCTGAACGATTATGGCGGTAATAATATTCAATGGGGGATCAGTGAATCTGTGTTGATCGACGGACAGAATCTGATCTGTTCGCCCGGTGGCAAGCGGGCGACGATGGCAGCGATCGACAAGATGACCGGCCGAGAAGTCTGGACCTGCATCGTTCAGGAGGCTCCGGCTGCGGCCTATTCCTCCCCCATTGTTGTCGACTATCAGGGGGAACGGATGTATGTGAACTTTGTTCATACCGCCGTTGTTGCTGTTCGCGCGAAAGATGGGAACGTGCTATGGGGGCACACTCAATCCGCGAATGGAACAGCCAATTGTTCGACACCTGTCTCTTCCGACGGTCTCGTCTTCACCGCCTCGGGATATGACACTGGTTGTGCTCTGTTCAAGTTGGCGAAAGGTGGAAAAGCGAAACTGGAATACGCAAACAAAGAGATGAAGAACCATCATGGAGGCATGGTTGTTGTCGATGGATATCTTTATGGATTTGACGAGCAAATTCTAAAATGCCTGGATCTGAAGACGGGCAAAGTCCAATGGAAAGATCGGTCCGTCGGCAAAGGATCACTGACGTACGCTGACGGGCATCTTTACCTTCGAAGTGAAGCAGGACCTGTTGCTCTCTGCGTCGCCTCAAACAAGCGATACGAAGAAAAAGGTCGCTTTAATCCGGCTGGGCGAAGCGATAAACCGGCATGGTCGCATCCCGTCGTTTGCGATGGACGATTGTTCCTGAGGGATATGGACTCGATCGCTGTTTATGAAATCAAAAATTAATATCAGCCACTCCTGAAAAAAGTAGTCCTCCGTGACCATTGATTTTCATTGCCCTCATTGCAACAAGTCGCTGAAGACATCGGAAGATAAATCAGGTCGGCAGGCAAAGTGCCCCGGCTGTGGTGAAGTCATTGCGATTCCGGGAACAAGGGAACCTGAGCCTGACTTAGCGTCTCCGGTTCAGGCTGTTCAAGAGGCCTCGTTCATTAAGCCAACAAAGCTTCCCACGACGCCAGGAGACAACAGGCCTTGCCAGGCGTGCGGTGAACTGATTAAGGCGGCTGCAATCCGCTGCCGATTCTGTGGCGAAGTATTTCAATCCCGAGAAGCGGCGCGGGGAAGGCCGAGTGGCTATCGGGAAATGCGTCCGTTTTCACCTGGTGAAGTCATTTCTGAAGCCTGGCGAATTTTTGTGGATCGAATGGGTCTGCTGATCGGGGCGTTCCTTGCCTTTTCGATTGTCTCGACGATGGCGTTTTTTGTGGGGGGGATGCCGTTTTCGATCGCGAATGCGCTCTTCGACCAGGGCAAAACACAGGAAGGGATCGTGGTGGCCGGCGTCGGAGTTATCACCATGATCATCGCCATGGGATTCCTGTTCTACATTCAATCCGGCTATCTGGTCATGCAAGTGAAAACAGCTCGGGAGCAACCCGCAGAATTCGGTGACCTTTTTGCAGGAGGTCGTTTTTTCTTGCGTTTGTTATTGTGTTCGCTTCTCTTCGGATTGATGCTGAATATTGGAATCATGGCCTGCATTATTCCAGGCTTGCTGTTGGGGATCATGTTCTGGCCATTTGCCCACGTTCTCGTCGACGAAGACCAACCCGGTATTGCAAGTCTGAGTCGCGCGAAAGAGTTGACCGATGGCAACTGGGGCTCGATTTTTATCGTGATGATTTTTGCGGTCGCTTGCATGATTGCAGGTTTTTTCGCCTGCGGCTTCGGACTGATTGTTGCAATCCCCTTTACGCAAGTTTTATATGCCGTCACCTACGACCGCATGACATGTCAGCCCCGCTCTGAATGAGCCAACTTCTGACGAAAAGTCGTCATTTCTGATCCGCTCAACCGGTGTTTCAGGTTCGCGTTCCGGAAACGTCATTCTATTGCAGCGGATGCTGTAGCAGAAAATTCCGGACTTTCTGAATCAACCCTCGAAGATCACTTTCTTTGAGAGGTGGTTGTTGATTGTATGCACAATGATTCCCCTGGCTCAGTATCGTTTCGCTGTTCATGACGGCGATTTTCGTGAAGATCTCCGATTTCGCCAATGAGCGTAACATGACTTCAATCGCTGGTCTTTCAGATGCCGTGGAGTGATGGACGCGGTAGATACTGCGGAGATGTTCTTCAAATACGGCGCGGCAAATAACACCTGCGGCGAGGCAATGTCCTTGGTTGAGCAATTCATCTGCCTGATGCAACAGGCTCGTAAACTCGTCCTTATAAAAAAGGCTTTCAATATTATCCAGAAGTCCGTGATCCAGTGCGCCGAGCAATGACTCCAATGCTCCCAGCATGCTTCTGCAGCGAAATACGGTTAAAAAAAGGCTGTTATCTTTGAATGGGTCGGCATAAGAAGTCGCCTTGTCCCCAATCAATCTGATGACGTTGCGACAATCAGACAGCCATTTGGAAACGGCTTCAGGATCGACGACCCCGTGCTGTCTTCCGTTCGCAGCGGAAATTTCCGCCAGAATCTTGCGCCCGTCAGAAATTGCGGCTTCTGTAGCAAGCCTGATACGGAATCTTGCGGACATTTGAGCGAATGCTCCGAGGAACGATCATTCATTTTGCGGTAGGACTGACGCCTTTCCGTGGCGAAAATTACCAATCGCAGTTGAATCGCTCAAGTCTGCTCCATGGTTTTTCCAAAAACATGGAGCCGTGGCCCGCATAATCAGCCAACTTTGCCTGCAGGATGGAAGCGTGGCAACAAAATGTCACCGTATTCGCGGTATTTTTGATCCTGCTGTGGAATGAGCCAGTTGCAGGCCGCAATCAGAGCCGTTCCAAATCTTTATTGAGAAACGCGAATCTTGAAGTAGGGGCCTCAGCCCATTCAGTCGTGATTCAGATCCGTCTTTTTCTTCGCGGCCTTTGGTTTCCACGGAGCTTTGGCGGCGGCGAGTTTCTTTTTATCGTTATATTTCTTTTGAAGTTCGGCTTTGGATTGCACGCCGGCAACAAACGCGCGAACTTGTGTCCTTGTGTCCACGTTCGTCTTGCCGACCCAATCGAGTACGGCGGGAAGATGAAAGTTTTGTGACGTTGTTCCGTGGATCAGAGCAAACGGCATGTTGTGTGATCGCATTAATTCAGCGAGCGATTTCAGCGCGTTTGACGCTTCCAAAAGCTCGTTTGCGATCGCTTCAAATTTTTCAGGTGTGTGTTCTTGTCTGGCCATACGAATTATTAGACCGGAACACTCGCCGATTGAGTACATGCATTTGGCTTTATGTTCTTCTTTTTATAAAAATAAATGTAAAAAGATGTGCTTTTTTTGGTTCGGTCTGCGGTCGCGTGGCTGGCGTACTTATCGCAATACCATACCTCATAGAGCGTTGTGAAACAAACGGATCGATGGAGAGCCGATTTCAGTTTTCTGTTCTTAGTTTTGCCGCAAGTGAGAAAAGCCGGCTTGGTTCACTTCAAACCCATCATCCGGGCAAGGATACCGTCGCGGTCTCGTGACCGATTGCCAACCGGCCAGCCGGCAGGCCACCACGAAGGACCCAGCGCGTGCTTCGTCCGCAACTCAATCACGAGAAGAATTTTAACCACGAAAAACACGAAAAAATAACAGTCGAGGCGAGCCGGGGTGAGTCAGCTGCCTGACTCTTTTTTCGGCGAATACGGACTGCCGGTCGTTTGAAATAAACCACCCCGCGTTTGAAGGGGGCATTCCGGAAATTCGTTCTCACACGAAGACACGGAGGCACGAAGTGAAGAATCTGATTGTTTATCTTCTTCGTGACTTCGCCCCTTCGTGTGAAACATCTTTTCTTACGTCGACAAATGCGGTGAATGGACTCGTTGATAACAGTTTCAGACGGATTGAGAACGGAGCAGATTTCAGTTGACGTTCGCGCCTGTTCCGCAGAAAAATGAACGGAAATCTATGCGTGAGTCGCGTAATTGGTTGGCCTCTTTGGTCAGAAAGTGAACGAAAAATGATCACCATGACGCTCGAAGTACCGGACGACGTCGTTTTGCGAATTGAACGCCGCGCCTCGGCACGGGGAGTCACTCTCAATCAGCAGGTCATCGAATTACACGACGCTTCGACGAGTGAAGACCGCGAGTCTGATCGCACTATGGCAGTCCAGCGAATGAACGAATTGTTTGCACAAGTCAGCGGATTCCGATCCGAACCGCTGATTTCCCGCGAGGATCTCTATGA
>JBAXBD010000395.1:0-6135 GCA_037142165.1 Schlesneria sp.
GCGCTCGCTGGAACAACAGGCTGCCGCAAAACAATACGAAGCATCGGTCGCTCGATTCCGAGCCGAAAGTCAGGAGCAGCAAGCCAACGACGAAGCCAGATATCGTGTCATTCGTCAGCTTGAGGCCGCCACGCTTGATCCGTTTGAAGCCGAAGCGATCGTTCAGTTCACAGACGATGGCCCGAAGTTGAATGGTCAATTCGGAACGGACGAACTGACGACTGAAAATCGGGTCATTGTAAGCCAGATCCTGGCCACGATTCACAACAAATATCTGAAAATTGAAGCTCGTCACAGAACAATAACTTCCGAAGACGGCGGATTACCGGCGACCGTGGTGATCGAAAAATTTGACGACGAGATTGTCAAGTTGGAGAACGACCTTTGGACGGAAATCGACTCGAAACTCCCTGTTGCCCAGCAAAAGTTTCTACGTGACACTTTGCCTCTTTACGCCAGTGAATCCACACCAATACCGCTAATTTCACCCCGATTGAACGGGAACGGAACCGGACCGAGCGGGTCTATGATGGGAGCCGTAGCACACCAAAACATCGCAATGCCTCCCGGTATGGGGATGCCAGGGATGGGAACAAGCTATAATCCGAGTAATCTCAGATACCCACAGCTTCTCGGTTGGGAGACCGGTAGCTTACCGATTCGCTTCTGGATCGGCCGCCGCGGGAAATGGTTCCGATGGACGATTAGCACAACGAAATTCGATCAAAACTATCAGCCATACTTGCGTGATGCCGACACTTGGGAAGCCCCAGAGCTTCCGTCAGGTCTGCGTCGTCTCTTGCGGGAAATCGAAGCAAACAAACCTCGAACCACATCGTTAGAACTCGCCGAAGAAGGGGTGGTTATCGATTCTCAATCGACAGAGTCAATTACTCTCAGTGGCAATTCCGTTCCGGATGCTGCCATCGAATCAGCGAAGACCGCTGTCGATCCAGGAAAAGCTCCTTCAATCACGCTCGACCAGGCTCTTCAGGAACTGGAAGGTCTGCGTACTGGTGAAAAGAATTGGTACGAAGTCGCAAGCCGCATCAATCACTTACTTGCTGCGGCGAGGACTCCCGAACACAAAGGCACAATTCACTTACTTGCGGTAGAGATCTATAGAGATCGCGATGTGCTAGGCCATCAGCCCGAGGTGAGTTTCCATGCAACGCAAGCACTCAAATTTGAACGAGACCCGGTACAACGCAGTGCGATGTTCATCGCTCTTGGCGATGCGGCTATCGTTCGCTCTAAAGATCCTTTAGCGTGGGCAAACGAGCGAGAAGAAGCGATCCGATGGTACTTGAGGGGATATGCCGAGTTGCTTCCATTCCAGTTACCAGATGCTGCCCCGGAATTGCCCGTCGTTGAAGAGATCGGCGGTCAGTTACCACGTAATACCCAAGAGGAGACCAACGCCGAACAAATTGCAGTAGAAGTCAGACGTGACATACAAATGAAAACACGTCAAGGCGCCGAAATGACAGGCAAACTCATTCAGCGTCGAGATGCCTCCATTAACGGAATTCGTAGAATTTATTCCAGAAATCAGCAGGAAGAAGCAAAAGAATCGGCTGCCAAAGAACAATTTCAAAGAATTGCTAATCAGGTGCTTCGTGACCCGAAAGAAGTAAAGAGACTGATGGATCTTATCTGGCTGGAAAAGCCCGTTGAGCCCGAAAAGAATCATTCTTGATCTGGCAGACTCGTCCGTCGTTCTCGCTTTAACGACGTTTGAAGATGGTTGGAACGAGGTATCGTTGCTGAGGTATTTTTCAATACACGGTCTTGTCTGATGGACGTTACAAGCTGCAAACTCATTATGGTCCCTATACGAGGATCATCAGTTTCAACCATCCTGTCAGGCATGTTCGCCACGATCCGACTCCAAGGGATGGCCCGCACTGGGCATTGACTCGACTTGCGCATTGTTACAGGCCGAAAACAACAATGAGATTGTAGGGATGCAGTCAGTTGCCAGTACCGCGAGATGGACACGGAACGTCATGAGAATTCACCGGACGGGAATCGCTCTCACGCTCGCACTATGTTTTGTGCCAGCGTGCCGCTCTGCGTCCGTAGCTCATCGACCGGCAAGTTCGATTCGAGTTGCGTCTGACCCCGCTGAGACACGAAGTCGACAAAACTCGACTGACGCCACAACTCGATCGGCAGAATCTGCCGATGGTGCAGTTGCACCTTCCGCAACAGATCAACTGACTGGAAACGAAGAACGCGACCCTGCGATAGTTGAGACAACACAGTCTGCGCTTGCCAACGTTCAACAAGTCTCGGCAGAAGCGATCAATGACGCCTCTGTTGCACCGGTCTCCGCGATTTCTGTCAGTCGATTTTCGATCCAAAGTGCGGTCGAAACGGCACTTTCTCAAAACCCGGATCTGAACTCCCTCCGTCAAGCCGAAGGTGTTGGCTCCGCGACTGTCGGAGTGGCTCAGACTTACCCGTTCAACCCGTTTGTCCAGGTCCGTTCGACACCCTATCAACGGAACACCTCCGGTGGGTCAGGACCAACTTTTCATTACGTCCTGTTGATGCAGCAGATCCAACTTGGCCATCAACAACAGCACCGCGAAGAATCCGCCTGTGCCGCCCTCAACAGTATCCGCTGGAATGTCTTGCAGGCGGAATTGTTGAACGTCGCTCAGACCGAGCGACTCTATTTTGCGGCAGTCTATCAACGCGGCCTGCGTGAACTTGCCAACATCAATGCCGAGAACAATCGCCAATTACTGGTGATTTTGAAGCGTCAATTGGAAGAAGGACAATCCACGGCGGCTGATGTGGCGATTGTCCGACTCGATGCCCGTTCGACTCGACAGCAGCAACGCATTGCCGAAGCCAACTTTCAAACAGCTTTGCTCGATCTCAAACGACATCTCGGCTTGCCGCCAGAGATGTCACTGGAACTCGACGACGATATCATCCGCTGGACATGGCGGCCTGCCGAATCGTCTCAATTGGCCGAGATGGCGACGGCTCGTCCAGATGTGATGGCGGCGCGAGCCGATGTCGATACTGCTCGAGCTAACACCAACCTGGCGAATGCCAACCGAATTCCTGATGTGCAGATCGGACCTTTCTACTCAAGAGACGATTTCGGGACTGTCTTCCTGGGCTTTCAAGGTCAGATGGACATCCCTGTGAACAACAGCGGCGTTCCACTGTTGAGGCAACGAGAAGCGGAACTCAACCAACAGGCCGTGACGTCCCAGAATCTGGCAACCCGGGCACGGCTGGAAGCGATCGCTGCGGCAAATCGTTATGAACGGGCGCGGCAACTGATGCTCGAAAATGGCGATGCGCCACAAGCCGCCCTGCCCGTTGAACTTCAGCGTCTGGAAGAACAATTCAAAGCGGGTGAAGTCGATATCCTGCGAGTATTACAAGCTCGAAACAGCCTGCTTCAAAACCAGCGAGCCGACCTCGATGCGCTCAACGAATTACTGCAGGCTGCAGTCGCCGTGACGGCATCAACGGGCACTCCGCTGGAAGCGTTGATAGTAAATGGAGTCCTGCGGCCGGATGGCGCGACGCACGAATAAGCCAATTTCGTTCACGACCGAGCGTGTGTTGAGTCTTTCGAGACCTGATAACGAATAGCCAGATGCGGCGTTTCAATTCGTTTCTGGCCTGTTCCCAGCGAACGCACGCCCGCTTCAACCAGACCTGTCGTCAGCAACGTCCGTTCAATCGGATAAGGTGCTTTTCCAGTCATGAATGTCTCTTCTGCCTTCGACATGAGTTCGGCCGAGTAAACCACATTAGGAACCGGTGGAAGATAGAATAATGTCGACAGGGGCTCGGCCTGGCCTTTGATGCGAGCGGCAAATGTAAAGTCGCCAACTAAGCCATTCATCATCAGCATTGTCGCTTTGACACCATCCGCGTATTCGAACCGATAGGCAACGGGATCTTTGACCCATTCTCGCATTTGAGCCTGTGTCGGGTAGCGGTGGCTGAATGTCGCTGGCTGAGCCAACGTCTGCGTACGCGAAAGGCAGGCATCAAACAGCTTTGAATCCCATCCGCCGTTCGCCCAACTCCCTGCCTCCATGGCTTTCCAGGCCGCATCACCACGAAGAGCCTGCATCGCGACGACGCCTGTTTCGCCCCCTCGCCGCCGCTCGGCCATACATTGAATCACTTCCAACGCATGAAAGTCGTAGCTGTCGATGCTGCCGATCGAGACACTCATCAATTCCTCGACTTCGGCTCCATAAGGAAGTTCAATGTCGGGCATTCGCCAGGTGACGGGAAGTGATGATCCAGCGCAGAATGCAAAGTTCAATTCGCGAGAGAGATCAACCATTTCTTTCGCCCAGTCCCATTTCCACGACAGATGCTTGTCGTTGAAGACTGGCAATGATTTTCCATCCTTACGAAAGACGTCGGTTGCCTGTTTGAAGAATTCGTAACGCGGATACTTCGTCTGCTCGAATTCAGACTTGGGATAAGTCCCGTGTTCGCCAATGATCAACACCGCATCGACAGCCAGTCGATCACCGCCGCAGCGCAAGGTCTCGGCAATCGACGGGTAGATTTTGAAGCCGAATTCCTCAGAACGGCTGCGGCTGAGGTCCCCATCAGGGTGCTGATCGACATAAGCCGAAACGATATCAAGCGGTGGTCGATGCCACTTCCCTTTGATCGGATAGCCGTGAAGGAAACGCTCAGGCATGTGCCAGGCATGTGTGTGATACTTCCATTCGGTCGTTAAGACTGCCAGTCGTTTTCGGGTGCCAACGAAGGGTTCGATCGCAGACGCGAGCTGACCTGCCCCGATAATTCCGGCCCCGACAGTACCAAGAAACGAACGCCGGTTAAGCATGCTTGATCCTTCGTATGGAATTGAGATGTATCTGGTTCTGTCGTACTTTGGTCACGACCACCATTCAAGGCCAGCCGCCTTGAATGGTGGTCGGTTTGCGGAAAACGCATACCGTTGGGCAAACGACGTGAACCGTCCGTCACGAACTCGCGTGACGTTCCCATTTTGTGGCGACATCTGCTGGTGTCGATATAAACTCGACCGGATCTGCGCGGCATGGGGTCAGTGGCGTCTTGTCCGCTGACGTTAACCATCGCATCGGAATCGCTTCCGCGTAAAGTTGTCGGTAGCCGATATAGGACGTCGTGAGACGAGGATTGATCTCGACGATGACTGGCGCCTCTTCGTTCGTCAGCAACAGATCAAAGCCAACGTAACCCGCCAGTCCTTCAACCGATCGGCACGTTGCAAGCACAAGATCATGAATGGCGGCTTGTGCCTTGGTCGAAATATTGGCCGGAATCGCTCCCCCAAGGTATTGAAACCGGCCATCCGTTGAGAGACGTTGCTCACCAACCGGCAGGCATTCGATCCGCTGACCATCAAGACTGATATTGACGCCAACTGACAACGGACGGCCATTGAGATACGGTTGAAAAAGACATTCGGACGAGGCCCCCGCATCGCGATACGACTGAGAGGCATGCTCCCAGTGCTGGCAATTCTCGATAAGAAACGTCAGGCAGGACCCTGCCACGTCGCGTGGCTTTAGCACAACCGGAAACGACTGCTTGTCTGGTGGTTGATCGAGATCGACCAGCTTCGTCGAAAGAGTTGGTATTCCATGATGCGCCAGATGATTTGCCAGCAGCAGTTTGTCACCGCAAAGTTCAATCGCCGAGACAGAACAATTCCAGGAAGTGACGTTGGCTGCCGTGACCTGCCGACATCGTTCACCAAGCACGCCATCGGTTTCCGGCGCGATTACCAGCACTGCGTCTACTTCGCCAAGCAATCGCTGAAATAAATCGAATTCTTCGAGCGGGTTATCAATTCGGAAGACTTCGATATTCGACGAAAAAGGAACTCCCGATTCGAGCGTTGTCACCACAGAACAACCGGGAAGCCGAGCAATGTCTTCCGTGACCGCATGAAGCATTGCAAGGCCTTCGTAACGCATTGATGCCGACACGGCCGATCTTGATGACGCTCCACCAACGAGAAATTCTGAAACAAAAACTCGCACGTGAATGATGCTCCAAGCCAACGAACATGCCAGTGTTCGTAATGTCAACTGGCTGCCGACACGCGAACGTTATTTTCCTGTGGCTGCAAGCCCCAAC
>JBAXBD010000396.1:0-6116 GCA_037142165.1 Schlesneria sp.
ATTAAAAAGTTCACCGGAGTTCGCGCGACTTCACCCGAGTTCACCGCAGTTCGACCGAGTTCAAATTCCATCTTTCCTCCCAGGCAAGCCGCTTCGGGCCTCGTTCGGACTCTTCTTAAATTGTCTACGTCCAACTTTCTCAAGACTACTTTCTCGCCCGCCGCTTCGGCCCGACCCGTCGTTCAAGAAATCCGCTGACGCCGACTCGAGACCCGCGTGTGCAAGATTGAAAACCTCAATCCGACGGCGTCGACCTTGGTTCCCAAACGAGTCCGCGCAGACCTTCTTCGAGTTCATCAAAAACATAACGACATAAAAGTACAAGATTAAATGTTGCGCGTCAATAGAAAAATGGCGAGCCGTTCTTAATGTTTGGAAGGTGCGGATGAAATTTGTTCCGCGCAAAAACGGATGGTTAGGCAGACATGAGTGAGCGGAAATACACTCGAGTTCCCTTTTTCCATCGAAAACTTGGGGCCGCCAGTTGTTAACACGCTTCCAATAATGGCCTCACGAGAATTCTTCCGCAAAATTGCGCTGTGAATCCTTTACCCCGTTCTCGAAAAAGGGTGGTAGCCACAAGGTTTAGAAGACAATCAAGACGGGTCGCACCGCTCAGCTTCATGACTTGTCAAATGGTTTAACGTAAACAAATGTGTGCGTCGGCGACTCGTGAAAAAAGTGGAATGCGCCACCAGTGCAACGGGCATAATGTTTAGGTACACTTGTGTTATCCGTAAATACAGCCTGCAATTGGCTGTGGCATTAAAGATTTCTGTGGACGAATTGGAGGTAACAAAATGGAAAAATCCGAATGTCGAATGCTGACGAACGATCAGATCGCACGACTTCAGCAAAGTTACCTGAGCGCGACGTTTGCCGGCAGCGAACCCACGATCACTGATAAAACACTCGAATCAGATGGTCGCAAACGAAACCGCATCGTAAAGGATGCCGTCGATGGTGGCCTATTGTTGGCGACAGATGAAAAATCGAGTTACGGAGTCGTGCTTCGGATCACGCCGGAAGTACTTTCGTCTGTTGAACCAGTAGATTTCTCATTGTTCGAACTTTGGGGGGATTTACAGGAAAAGAATCCGCATCGTGAAGCGTACGAACGACCCTGGATCAGAGTCGAAGGACTGTCCGTCGAAAACCAATGTTCGCTATTGAGAAGAAATGACATTGATTGGTTCGTCGTGTCGCGGGCACCGTACGAGTATCTCGGGAGTTTTGCAGATGCGCCCGAAACAATTCTCACAGACGCGAGGCGGTCGGAGGCGCATAACCGATATTGGGCGGGTCCATTCTCAATGATCGCTCACGCCATCGAAAGACGAAAAACAATCCTCGACGCGACGATTGCCGTCTCATCGAAGGAACTGCGTCAGATAGTCGCCGACTTTTATGCAGAACAAAAAATCCAGCGGGCCTTCGCGAACAATCTCCTTTGGGGACTTGTCGATGTCGCGAATGTTCCCAACGACCTCTTGTTCAATTCCGATGGCAAGCCCACCCTCGATACGCAACTGGACGAAGGGCACTCCCTCCGATTTGCCTCGAACCCCAGCCAACCCTCGTCAAGGCAAGAAGTCACTTGGGAAAGCAATCTGGCAAAGTCGATCGAACGGCTGAAATCGCGAATAACGAACGCGGAAGAGCAGCTAGAAAGGCTTCGTCTGATCGAGTCTCGAATCCAATCGACCGGTGGTTGGTGCGCGTTCATGGACGCGATGGAACAAAGATTACGGACTGAACTTTCAAAAGAACCGGACATAAAAAAGAGCACGTAAAATCGAGTCGGATACGAATTCGAGTTTTGACGCCAAATAGTCAGCGACGCGAATGTCGCTCTACCGTGGCATTGCACGCCGAACACGACTAGCCGCAGTCGATCCCAAATGACGTCTCTGCTTCATCGGGAAAGCTTCTTCAGCGTGGCAATTGCCTCTCGAACGATTACGACGGCACGGTCTGACGGAAGCTGGCCGCTTTGAAGCCCCGTCGCCACGCATTCGAGTTGGTGTGACGCCTCAGAGATCAAGCGCCGAGCTTCGCGTTCCAAAATGGACAGGGAGTGAAGCATCCCAAATCCTGTGTCAAAATCTGTCGGCTTCGATTGTTCGGACATGTTGCAATCCCTTCCTGAAATACGTCAATGCAGCCCGTGAATTCTTTTCCACGTTCGTTTGTTAGCTTCGACATGAAATTCATGTCCTCTTGAAATACACCGTTTCACGATTGACAGTTCACAACAGGCGCGAAAGCAATTTAGATGGATGGGATTATGAAGGTTTAATCCGCTCATAGTATCGTTCAATGTTTTTTTCGCAGACGATTCGAAGCTCTGCCAGATCGGTAGGCACAAGTTGCTTCCAAAGAAGTGATGTAAACTTCACGAAAGCCAAGTCGCGAGCGTATTGCAAATATTTTCGCCGTTCGAATTTCTCGAATGGCATCTCAATCATGACGCGTTGAACCGCTGCGTCGTCGAGATCCTCAATGCGCGCTAATCTCGAGGTTGGCTTTTCCACGACGAGACCGAGGGCCCGACGTCGTTCGTAAAACTGCCGAAAAGATGATACGACCGACTTGAGGCTCGCGCGGCCGTTACTGTCCACGTTGTCCAACACCGAAAGTAGCATTACTGGCTTATACGACGCCGACATGTCCATAATATCACTTGCATACGCCAAAAAAAGTTCTTTGATGTTGTGTTTTTCGACTTTTTGAAGCCCCAGCGTCTGTCGGATCTCATCGACTCGTTCACGCGTGAAGTAATAATAACTTCGCTCTCCAAGTTTAACTGTGTGGTCGGGAACGATTTCACCTCGGTCGATTGCCCGTCGTACGAGACCTTCAGAAGCCGCAAGTTCGACTTCGAGTTCTGTTACAGAAGTCATCCCGGTGATCGCCTCCTGCCAGTTGAAAACATCAATCTCGACGTACTCCTTCGCCCAGAGTCCGATCTCGACGACTGTCGTAGGACGTGCACCATTTTGGATAGCGAGGTCCTCAGCCTGAAGTAAATCCGAAGGTGCAAGGACCAGGCCGCCAGGACGGTATTTTCCAAAATTTGTCACCCGATGGAGACTCAATGACTGGTTGTAGCGAGTTGCATTATCCACGAAATCGATAACGGTCATACACTCTTTTCCCGGTGCCTTCCGTGTTCCGCGGCCAAGCTGTTGCAAGTAAACAACCTTTGAGAGCGTGGGCCTCGCCATTAAAAGCACCTCTACGTCCGGGCAGTCCCATCCCTCGTTTAGAATGTCACATGCGCACAACACCTGAATCGATCCATCGCGATACTCTTTGAGATATTTCTCGCGTTCGAGGCGGGGCATTCGTCCAGACACAGAACGTGCGGGAACACCAGCTAGACGGAACATTTCCGCTATAGACTCACCATGCCGAACGTTGACGCAAAACGCGACCGCTTTTCGGCCAGAAACATGACTCAAGTACGTCTCGACAATCAGCCTGTCTCTTGCTGGGATGATTACAGTTTCTTCGATGTCTTTACGGTTGTATTGAATCTGATTGAACTTAACTCGACTTAAGTCGATATTCGTAATAACGCGAATGCAACGAATGGGTACAAGTTCACCGCGTTCGACCGCTTCCTGGAGCGTCAGCCGATGAGCACATTCGCGAAATATTTCAAGGAGTGATTCACCGTCAGCGCGTTCTGGGGTAGCAGTCAGTCCTAAAACAAATTCCGGCTTGAAATATCCCAGAATTCGTTTGTACGTTGCTGCCGTTGCATGGTGCGCCTCATCAATTATTAAGTACTTAAACGCTGTTGGCAAAAACTCATTCAGATGTTCTGAAACGGATTGAATCGAAGCCGCTATATTATGATCATCAAAATCGCGGACATCGCCCAAGAAAAGACCTGTCGATACCTCGGGCCAAAGGTCTTGAAGCTTTAAATACGCTTGTTCGACCAACTCCTTTCGATGCACAAGAAACAACGTCCTGCCACCAACCTTTTTCGCATCGCAAATGGCGACAATTGTCTTTCCAGCCCCCTGCGCATGGGTGAGTAGCGCAATGGTTTTGCCGTCGACCCGCATTTGAGCCAGTGAAGCCAGCGCATCGACTTGATGCCCGCGAAGTTCAAAGAGATCGCCTGATTGTCTGGGAAGGAAGTCGTCGAATGAAAGGAGCCCGGGAATCCGCTCAAGGAACAATGCGAGTTGTTCTTTCACGCGTTCCGGCGCCAGTGCTAACTGTCGATCAGTCCAACGGAACACCCGCCAACCTTGATGAATCAAACTGTTTTGGCGAAGCAAATCGTCCTCGAACTTATCAGGCCCGATTGCGGCCGGCAGGTGCCACGTCAACCCATCGATTTCAAAGGCGATGCGTCCTTCAGCGGTTCGAAGCGCATAATCAATACTTCGTCCGCCGCCATAAATGTCTTCTACCGGATATTCGTGCACGAGAAGCTGAACATTGGCGACGCCAAAAACCTGAGCAAACAATTCGACAAAAACATCCTCGGGACTGCTCGCAAACGCTTCACGCTCGTTATTGTCAGGTACCAATTCGTATACCACGACGGATTTTACCTTCTGCAATTGTTTTGTTGCCTCGCCAATAGAAAAACGCGTGTGTCGCAATCGAATTGATAATACCAGTAAATCAGACGAACCATTCCATTGACGAGAATATTTTAACGCTGGAACATCGTCGTGCGCGCGTCAGCTTTTCACAAGCTCCGCATTTGTTTCGAGACTTCCTGTTCGTGAACGCCAACCGATTATTACGACGGGGCTGATGTCAAAGCATCCAAAGAACGTTCACGGCGTTGGCTTGTGTTTGATGACATTGACTACCGCCGAATCGGAAAGCGGAGTTACTGGCAGACGCATGTTGTGCCGCGATTGAATTGCTATCAGGACAAGATCATGAATGATTCGCAGATTTTTCAATCGAAATCGGATTCCGGCGAAGCGGAGTGGCTGCGGAGTGATGAGGCTCGCAAGGTCTTGCATGTTTCGACATGTGATCTCGCTCATCTTCGGCAGGGGGGCAAGATTGCCTTCCGCAAAGCGGGGAACGCCTATTTGTACTCCGCCCGCGATTGCGAGCAATTCGCTCGACGGACGGATGAAGATCAGGCGGATTAACGCAAAGGCGCCAGGGCGCAAAGAAGTAAAGGAAAGAATCACAAACCTCACGGTCCATCCAAAGATTCAGGACTTTCCGCTAGAACTCACTCTCGGAACTGGCTACGTTGGTATCGCGAGAATACTCGGTTAGAAACACGCAGGGAGTTACCATGTCCCAGACAGTTACGATTGAAATGGAACTTCCAGATGACTTGGCGCGTTTCCATCTGCCTGAAGGAGTTCAAAGCCGGTTGCAGGAATTGTTGGATCGGCAGGATCAGGGACAGCCGTTGACGGATGCAGAACGCCTTGAGGCGGAAGGACTGGTGAATCTCGCTGAGACTCTCACGTTGTTCCGATTGCGGACCGAACGAGCCGGTCGGTTTGGAGCCGCTGGTTGATGTCAGCGATTCCGGTCAGCTTGCTCAACTTGATCCGCAATCGCTGGTGGATCAAAGTTTGTGCAAGTTGCCTGGAAGCCTGTTGTTCGTCATGAGCAAATTACGACAGACGGTCGGCAGTGATCAGAGGCAGAGGGTCACCACGAAGGACACGAAGAACACGAAGATGGAATTCGACGACCTTTCCAATCGTGTGATTGCCTGCGCGATCGAGGTTCACCGATTTCTCGGTCCGGGATAGCTGGAATCCGCCTACGAGCAGTGTTTGGCGTATGAGCTGAATCGCAACGGAATTGCATTTCAACTACAGCACCCACAACCAGTACAGTACAAAGAAATCCGACTCGATTGTGGTTTTCGAATGGACATGTTCATAGAAAATCAATTGATCGTCGAACTCAAGCGCGTCGAAGCCATAAAGGGAATACACGAAGCCCAACTGCTGACCTACATGAAACTGTCTGGCGCAAAGATCGGGCTGTTAATCAACTTTAACAACACGAGGATGAAAGACGGCATCAAGCGTTTCGTTCTCTGATTCCTTCGCGCTCTTCGTACTACTAACGTTTTGTTTCTTTGTGCGGCGCGCAGATTT
>JBAXBD010000397.1:0-6113 GCA_037142165.1 Schlesneria sp.
CAGCGAACCATTTTCGTCGACTCCCACATAAACGGTTCCATCCGGCGTCGTCGCCACGCAGGTGGGATAGCCCACATCGGGAGGCGCTGCAAACATTGTCGCTTCAAATCCTGCCGGAACCTTTACGCCCGACAACCCTTTGACATTACGCGGACGGAGCGACTGGTCACTATCGGAAACTCGTTCTTCAGTTTTCGTTCCGTGAACTTCAAATTCGAAGAAACTCCCCCAGCAGCCAGGGGTCAATTGCGTCGTGGTCAGCCGGACAAATTGAATTTGCTTAGCCGAGAACTTCAGTCGCTGATCCTGCTCGCGATCGTCAGTTTTGGTCTGATCTGAAAGCATCTGCCACTTTTGACCATCTGCCGATCCTTCAATTTTGTAGCGATAATTGACTCCATCCTGCTCCCAGACAATTCGACATCCTGTCAATTCTTCCGGTTGACCCAGGTCAACCTGCCACCATTGCCCGGCGTCGTTATCCGGCGAACACCATCGCGTGTCGGGATTTGAATCGAGTGCATGTTCAGGTGGATGACCATCCTGTGATGCCGAGGCCGAGGCCTTCTTGCCCTTGGCAATATTTACAGGAACAATTTCTTTTTTTGCAACGGCAAACGGTTGAAGGTATTCGGGATTGAGCTTGTCACAGGCCCACAGCAATCCTCGTGTCACCATGTCCAGGTATCGTGGATCGGAGACCGTCTCGGTGTTATGGCCGAGCGTCGTGCTGAAGACCTTCCCTTTTCCAAACTCGTTGGTCCAGACCACGACAAAATCATCGACGCGATTACCAACATCCTGTCGTCCGCGGGCCAGCGGTTTAGCCGTCGGAAACAACTTAATGTTGTTGTAAAGCTCTTCCCTGATCGTTGTCCAGTTTCCCAGTGTCTTGCTGACAGGATGATTTCGATCGATAAACGTCACATCGATCGGCTCTTGCGGGCCGTGGGCCGACGACTGAATTCCCACAAATTGAAACCAGTCGTCTCGCCCGGGTAGCCGGTAACTGTGCATGGCACAATGCAGGTTAACGGCCGGGACGCCATTTTTATGGGCGTTCAGGATGTTTTCGACATAGGGAAGTTCCACGACATCAGCCGTACATTCATCGTGCAGAATGACGTCGTAACCTTTAGCCCAATCAGGATTGTCATAGATGTCGAAACGAGCCTTCACACTCGAATCCCTGGTATGAACCTGGGTTACTTCGACCATCGCGCGTGATTCGATCCCCCGCTTCAGCACATCCTTCTGCTTGCCATAATCGTGGCAGCAACCACCTGTGATCAGAAGAGCCTTCAACGGTTTCGGCTTGGCCGATTCTTGAGCGGAAACCAGATTTCCGGTCAGGATGCTGATGACTAGGTAAGACAGAAAGACGAGAGTCCGAGACATTCGCTGAATTCCTTATGAGCCGCCGCACGCGGTTTGCCAGACGCTTTTGTTCCATGACCTGGAGAAACTATGCCAACACTTCCGCCGTCAAGTTCCTCAAGAGCCGCCTCAGGCGGTTCGCGAGGAGCTTCCGCTCCATGGCTCTGAGGAACTTTGGCGACACTGACCACGTCAAGTTCCTCAAGTGCCGTTATTGTTCCAATCCAAACGTCGCCAAAAGTGCATGATGGGCTTTGGTGGCATCTTTCGGAGCGACAACGGCGCTGATGCGGATTTCGCTCGTATTCACCATCTGCACGTTGACGACCGCGTTGGCGAGTGCTCGGAACATCTTTTCCCCGACGCCTGTATGACTCCGCAGGCCAATCCCCATCACCGACAACATTGCGATCTCTTTTTCGAAACTGACACCAGTCCCCGGCCAGCGCTCGACTAATTCCCGCAACAACAGAAGACATCGTTCGAGGTCGTCTCGCGGAACAGTGAACGAGATATCTGCCTGATGGCCATGTCCAATATTTTGAACGATCAGGTCGACCATCACGCCACCATCGGCAACAGCAGCGAAAACAGCAGCTGCAACACCGGGTTCATCGGCAATGTTGCGGACCGTAATTCGCGATTGGTTCGTGTCGAGTTGAACTTCACTGACGACGATGTCTTCCATGCTTCCCAACCGCGAAACAACGTCCCGTTCCAGTTCATCACGCGAAACCTTGGGTTTTGTCCGTTCGATTTGCGAGAAGCCGATCGCAGGGGGGGCTGACTTCTCCTGATCCAGCGCAAAACCTTCATGAACCGATCGCAACGCCTGTTCGCGCTGGTCCCGATTGACCAGCACTGAAATCTTGATTTCACTGGTGGTAATCATCTGAATGTTGACGCCCGAATCCGACAGTGATTTGAACATCTGGGCGGCGACACCGGTATGCTTTCGCATCCCGGCACCGACGACGGAAACTTTCGCCACATTGGTACCATGTCGAACTTCGCCCGATCCCAATGCTCGTACGGCCTGCTCGGCAGCGGTTAAGGCGTCAGCCAGATCGTCCTGCGGGACGGTAAACGTCACTTCGGCGATTCCCTCTTCAGCAACGTCCTGAATCACCATGTCGATCGGAATTTTTCGTTCGGCCATTTTCGAAAATAGCGCAGCCAGAACGCCCGGACGATCGGGAAGCTTTCGCAGGTTGACGATCGCTTCGCTCTTCACCATCGCGACACCCGTCACCATCGGAACGTCGTCGTCGTGCAACGGCGCGATCAAAGTCCCTTCGCCATCGGTGTAAGCGGGCCGGACTTGCAGCAACACGCGGTATTTCTTCGCGAATTCGATCGAGCGGGAGTGCATTTTGCCTCCTCCCAGACTCGTCAGTTCCAGCATTTCGTCATACGCGATCTGATGCAGTTTGCGAGCGTTCTTGATCAGTCGCGGATCGGTCGTGAAAATCCCTTCGACATCGGTATAGATCTCGCAGACATCCGCTTCCAGCACGGCCGCCAGGGCGGTTGCCGTCGTATCGCTGCCGCCGCGACCCAGCGTGGTGATATTGAAATCTTCATCGATCCCCTGAAAACCCGCAGCGACCACGATTTTGCCTTCGCTGAGCGCCTGTCGCATCCGGTCGGTTTTGATTTCGCGAATTCGTGCCTTGGTGTAGGTCGAATCGGTCAGGATTCCAATCTGATATCCCGTCAGACTGATGGCAGGCTCGCCCAATGCCTGAACGGCCATCGCCACCAGAGCGACGGATTCCTGTTCGCCAGTGGCCAGCAACATATCCATTTCACGCGGCGGGGGAACATCGCTGATCTGTTTCGCAAGGGTGATCAGTTCGTCCGTTTTATCACCACGAGCGCTAATGACCATCACGACCTGATTACCAGCCCGTTTTGCGTCCACCGCTCGTTTTGCTGCCGACATAATCCGCTGAGCATCCGCGACGCTCGAACCACCAAATTTCTGTACAATCAATGCCACTTGAAAATTCCGCGAAAAGTTCCAATTGCCACGAGAACAAGAGCGTCTTCAAACAAAGCGACCTCCGTCACACCACAACGAGACGCACGCTGTGGAGAACCGGGAAGGATAACAAATGTCTGCGATGGCGACGATATTCACAAGATTCCGGCGGGGGAAAGTCATATTTTTAAAGCGTCTCGGCTGAGATGGTCGGACAACTGAGTTTTGCGGGCAGAAGGATTCTTGATATGCATTGGCGAAAGCCCTTTTTATACCTTTGGGCCTTTCCAGGCACATTTGTCGGCTTGTTGCTGGTTCCGATCGCCCTGACGACCGGTGGAGGTGTCCAGGTTGTCGAAGGGGTGCTTGAAGCGTATGGAGGTCAATTGGCCGTACTGCTTCAGCGGCCATTTTGGGTCAGCGGTCCGATTGCAGCGATCACATTCGGGCACGTCGTACTCGGATGCGATCGACAGACCCTTTTGCGAACCCGTCGCCACGAACGAGTTCACGTCAGGCAATACGAACGCTGGGGCCCGTTTTTCATTCCCGCCTACGTACTCGCCAGTCTCTGGATCGGATACCGAGGGGGAAACGCCTATCTGGACAACCCTTTTGAAGTCGAAGCCTACGCGATCGACGACGGTTGGAGCGACCCGACGACGTGATTGCACTTTTGAGAACGCTCGACGGAAAATCGATTACCGAAAATCGTCAATCATCGCGATGCAGGAATTGCCCGCAACCCAATCACGAGAAGAATCTGAACCACGGAACAGACCAATTACACCAGTCGAGGCGAGCCGGAGTGCGTCAGTCCTCGGTCTCTTTATTCAGTGAATACGGACTGCCGGTCGTTTTGTGTAGCCCACTCCCTCGTTTGCGTCGTTTATACGGTCGCTGAAACAAAGGAGACAGCAGTTGTTTTGCATTTAGACTTGAAACAGTGCAATTATCGTAACTCCTGTTAATTCAGTCAGGTTTTCTGGGTCGCCCTCGGGGGCGGAGTGTCGACTCGAGGCTCAGTTGCCTGGCGGTCTCTTCGACCCATTGATCGGATCCAAATGGTTGTCCGCGTTGAACGCATCGGCGTAGCAATTCCAACTCCGCTTCGGTTTCGGCTTCGTTCACGAATGACAGCCATTTCCGTGGACAGGGCAATGGCCATTTCGCCAGCAGGCTCTTCTGCTCGGCAGTCCCGGCCACTCGTCGCCAGAGACTCGACCACATCCAGTCTTCCGCACGCGGAACCAGATTGGCGCGTAACGCGTTCCGCTCGACGTACCTCACGAGTTGATAGAAGTGCTTGTTTGTCTCGACGGGGAACGATTTAAAGCGGCCTTGGTACACATGTCCCTCGCCGACTCGACGGCGATTCTTCTGCCAGCGAGTCACGTGGGTGACCGTCAAACGCTGCATGAACAGGGCCAGATCGCCATCGTGTTCCGGCCACAAGACGAGATGCCAGTGGTTTGGCATCACGCAGTACGAGCAAATCCGCATCGGGACTTTATCGAGCGTCTCTTTCACGCAGTCTTCAAACACCGAGTAGTCGGCAGGCTTTCGAAACAAAGTCTGCCGACCCACTCCGCGATTTAACACGTGAAAAACCATTCCACCGGGAGCAACACGACTGATTCTTGGCATGATGCCAATCAATGCTATCGCATGCCGCCCCTCTCGTCAATAAAAGGACCTGTCCCCTTTTCTTCTTCAAGGTAAGAGCAGTATGCGGTAATTCTGCGCGTACGAATCTGTGCGGGGGGGGGGCGGCCAGTAATGGCCGTTCCTACCGCCATTCCCCTTTGAGTTACGCACTGCGTCACTTTGGTCTGATGATGGTCATGGTGTACTCGGGATCTCGCCATGTTTGTACTTTCCCAGCATGGCCTCGACCCACGGCTCATTAACGCCAAGGGCAGCAGTGTCCGCAATTAGCCCAAAGTCATCGGAGATGTCGGCGGCAAGGTCGGATGACTTCCATCGAGAATAAGCACGGAGAAATGCTAACTCTCGGATTTTCGTCGATAGTTCAGATTGAACTTTACTAATCTTACTCTTATGAGACTCAATCGATTTAAAGATCCCCATCCATCGAGAGGAAAAGGTTTCGGAGTCGCGGGCAGCAAGGATGCCTTCCACGGACGACTCTGGATCAACATTTAGGCTTTCGACTAGCCTGCTGTCGCTGAGCAATCTGAGAAGACTGTCTTGAGAGTCCATCACTTTTTTCCCGTCAAGAAATTGTCAAGTAAGTTCACAGCCTCCTCTAGGAGAACACAAATGGGACAGATCCATTTGTGTTCGATTTGGGGGGCAATGGCTCACATTCAGGCTACTCTGTTCAATCTCTGGGTAAAAGCGAGATTCCATCGGCGTACGTTCCGGTTACGGATGAATACGGAGTTATCCAAAAATCCCGCTCGTGACCACATTAATTCTAAAGGGGTGGGATAAACTATTACGTGTCTTCTTCCTCTTCTTGTTCCGTTCGAAGAGCACTGCTTGACCGAAGACGCTCAAGCGGTGGCACATGAATTCAGAAAATTGACTTCGCGCTGGACTCTTGTCATGGAAATGAGTTAACTAACGTATTGGTGTTCGTTTACGCGTGTCTGTGAGGGACGGGCTGATGTCGGAAAGAGAGGGATAAAACATGCTGCCGCTGCCATTTTCTGCCGGGTCGCCGATCGATCGCAGGACGTTGCTGGTTGCTGGGACAAGTGCCCTCGGCTTTGTTGCTCCCGCGCTT
>JBAXBD010000398.1:0-6098 GCA_037142165.1 Schlesneria sp.
CTTTCACGTCGCTACTGGTGCTTGAGACGGATGCCGATCGCGAGCGGTTTGGTGTGCAGCGCCGTTACGAGATGCGCGATGGCGAGCGATTCTTCGCGGCTGGCCGAGACAACGCGAATTACGAATTGCTGCAACAGCAGATGAAGCGTGCGGGTGATTGGAGAATCGGCATCCGCCGACAGGTGTTGCAGAGTCTTGCTGGCCTGGGTCGTAATCCACAGGTATTTCAGCAGCAACCGCAGACGATCGTCGGTTTGGCAAGTCCCATAAGTTCTTCGTCGACGGCAAATGGCAAAGAAGACTTTTGGGGACGGAATGCCGGAATATCTGGAGCAAACAGCGGGGCTCTTCGACGTGCTGGAGGGTTCGGCAGCGGAATGGGGGGATTTGGCGGAGGCGGAGCGATAGACGGTCTGGGCATTGACGGAGAGATGGATTTTGTAGAACCGAATCTCTTCTTTGACGACGACACAAAACTGGGTCGAAAAGATTCGTCCCTCCTGACATCTGTTGCAGAGCAACAAACAAACTCGCTTCGATTGATATCCAACTCGCTCGTCAGCGATCGGGAAGAGCCGATGTCTCTTGGCTTGAATGACAGTCTTTCCATGTCCAGTGAAAAACGTCTGGGCCTTGATGAATCGCCAGGATGGGGAGAAATTGTTGACGAGTCGGTTTTTGAACCTGTATCCGGTCAACTACGATCAAAACTACAAAAAAGCAAGATCGACAAGTTAGAGACAGACTGGATCGACCTTTTTGGAGCTTCAGCGCATCGCGGCAACCATTACTCATATGTGCAGGAAAGCGCGCCTGTCTCACTGGGTCGCAAGTTAGCTTATCGGCAGCCTCAAGCGGACTATACATCCTGGATTAACTCGCTTTTTCCTTCGCTGGAACAAAAGCCATCGAATCGACCTTCGATGACCAAAGATCCTGTCAACTGGTCACAGGAATCGATTCAACTCGTGAAGACCCTTCTCCGTTCAGACTCGTTACTGAAGCTGGATGGCGGCATTGAATTACGAAGGCGAGTCGAAACGTTCGATCCACGCTGGAACCGATCGACCGGACGAAACATTGATCTGGCGCTCTATTCGCCAACGGGTTGGCTGACAACCGGACGCAATCCCAACTCGCAAACGCTGGTTAACTATTGTGATTTAAACGAACGCGGGGTCTATTCGAAGGCGTTCCTGCTGGGACGCTACCGCGCCTCGGTCCCCTATGAACTCAAATCGCCGCCGCTGGGGCTGGCAGATTTTTCTCTGTCGCCATTGTTCCAGGGTTACTTCTGGTATACCCCACAGATTGAGCCCGACGGGAACAATCGTGCGACACTCGTACTCACTCATAAAAATGACACTACGCAAATTCGGTTCACGATTGATACCGCGCGGCATGTGGTCCTCAGTCGCTCAACCCATACTGAAGGTCATCTTGTCGATCAAACAACGTACAGTGAATTCGTAGAAGCAGCCGGATCGTGGTGGGCAACAAATATTGTGACGTCGGATGCGCAAGGGCGAACAACATCCGAAACTCGCCTCGAAATTGACGTGTTAACCAAAGCAAAATACGCCGAGCGAATGGCCGCCGAGTTGGCAGCGAAACCGACGGTTCAGTTCATTCACTACCCCACTGTTCCGCTTCGTGTCGCAAGGCAGAAAGTTGCTGATGGTTCGGCCACATTCGACGATCGGCTGACGATGGTTCTGCAAAATGCACAAAGTCAGCAGTGGGACGAAATGTGGAAGCACGTCGACGCGATTGAAAAGCTGGCGGCCGATAAGCCCGGAATTCGGTGGTTACGAACTATTCTGCTCGGTGCCATTCGGCGGAACGAAGAGGCGATTCAGGGGATCGCGAATGAGGCAACGCGTCTGATCGCCGCTCCAGTGCCGGATGATTTTTACCTCGCCGAATTCCTTCTGGGGCAAGCAACCTCGCTCGTCGCGGGTCCTGAGTTCTACCAACTGCATCAATCGTTAAAACCCGTTTATGTCCGTACATTCGATCTACGTTTGCCACCGCTGACAAGGTTTAAAGATGTGCCAGAACCTGTCGACGTGCGCGCGAGCGAAGCGATTCAAAGTCAGACGACACTGACCTGGTACGATCGAGAAATCGCCAGCCTGGAAGGACTTGGTCGCTTTGAAGAAGCGTTGGCACTTCGCAAGGCGATGGCCGTCACAATGCCATGGGACAATTACCGCCAGGAAGTGTATGCGCAGAAGTTGGCAAGCGCCGGACAATTCGCAGCAGCACATGCATGGCTGAGGCAGGAGCTTACACGGCCTGAACGAAGTGAGCCTGAAGAGGAATCGTTACGAGGTGCGATTGCTGAGCTTTATCGCCAGCAGACAGACTGGGCCGGTTTACTGGAATGGACGTCAGACTGGATCGCAAAGAACCCTGAATCAGGATCGTACTCGTCGGCATACTCGCAGCATCTCTCGGCGATGATCTACAGCGATCAACTCGACGGTGCCTACGCTTTAGCAGATCAATGGCTGAAGGAGGCCCAGGTCGAAGGGAAAATGTCTGCCATCCAGCGGGCTCGATTCGATACGGCAGTCACTTTCGCACATGGCAGTCTCTATCAGATCAATTTCCAGCGAACGGACGAACGCTGGTTCGAACCACTCGCTGAAGCAGCGAGATTTTTCGTCCGGCATCCTGATCATTTTGACCTCGTCCAACGCTGTGTGTCGATCCATTACTTCGGACAAAGCGAAATCAGTGATCAATTGCGAGGTGAATGGCTGACGATGTTGCAGACGGAGTTTGCAGACTTAAATTCGGCCCAAATCAACATCCTTGTCGGTTGGACGCTGTCGGGTCGTATGCAACTGACAAAGCCGATCAATGGCCGAAAGCAATTGGATGCATCAGAGGTTCCGCCTGAAGTCTGGAAAGCGATTGCCGATAAATTGAGGGCTCGCTGGAATGCCACAAACGATCATGCCGATCGTCATACTTTAGGTGAGACGCTTCAAACGATCTATGCGAGCCGGTTTGCGGGAACTGAATTGCTTCCGTTTCTGCGTGATCGGATCGCGACTGCTGACAGCGTACATAAGCCGGGATATGTTTCGGCCCTGTTCGAAGCCTTGTTGACGACCGGCTGGACTGAAGAGGTCGAGCAAGAGGCATTTGCACGCTGGAGGGAACTGTCTGAACTGGCCGAGCCGATTCACCGGATGTCTGTCGAGATGACCGGGTTGATGCGCCTGGTTGATACGATGCTCGCCAATCGGATCGCCGCCGCTGAGCGGCAACTGGGCGATCAAGGAGCCCAGGATCAACTGACGCGGAAGGAACTCGCGTTGAAGAAGGCTGAGATTCGAAAGTCGGCACGTGTTGGACTGTCAGCTCGACTGGCTCAGGAGGATGGCAAATCGATTGACAATGAAAAAATCCCTCGCTTACGCGATGGCCTCAGGAGTGAAAAATATTGGCTTGATCTTCAGGCTGATCAGAACGTCGCGAATGTTGAAGCAGAATGCTGGAAGATTCTCGGTGAGATTCCCGTTACGCCAGTCATCACGGCTGACGATGATTCGCCAGAAGTTTCCGACGAACTCCTGCTGCAACAAGAACTTCGAGCCCAACAGGAATTCTTCGATGCGGTTGTTCGGCAGCGGGCTTTTACGATGGTCATGTCTCTGGCCACGCGAAAACAGGCTGCACAAGGGAGCATTGAACGTCTATTAAAATACGTCGACGCTGGGATTGCTTCAGGGGTCGCTCAAACGACAAAAGAAGATTCTTCCGCAACGCAACTCCAGATGACCTTCTGGCGAATGACGAAGTTTCGCCTCCTGGTTGTCCTCGATCGTCCAGAGCAACTTGAGAAAGAACTGCGAGAATGGATTCGAGCTGACGTCTCGACGGGGCCCTGGCGTCAAATGCTGGCACGGATTGTCGCCGAACGAGGCAAACTGGATGAGGCGATTCAACTGTTTGAAGCGTGTGAGCAGGACCACCTGCTGTCGGCGGCCGATTACCGATCACTGGCGGATTGGTATCTGGTCGTCAATCGTCGCGATGCTTATGAGCGAAGCCGCGTTGAAGCATTCTCACAAACGCCGGAGGGAAATCTTAACCAATTGATTCATCAGTCGAATAATCGCTGGCAGCAAACGAATCTCCCACTCCCCAGCGAACTCGATGAAAACACGTTGCTCGTCTTTAAGACATTGTTCAAGAAGTCGGCTCAGCCCGAGAGCTATCTGTGGCAGTTACGAAGCCTCTACACGGCATCTCGCGACTTCCGTTTGCTTCAAATGCTGCCCGACGCAGTCCTGGGGCGGTCGCCACAACAGGCGTATGCGTTTATTCAATCGCTGCAAAATCAGGTGTTGTACGAATTGCGTAATGAAGCGTCAGCCGATGAAATTCTGACTCGGGTCAAGAAATTACGTGAAGGAGAACTGGCCACCACCGATCTTCGAGCGTTAGATCTGTTGGAAGCGTTCGTCGAACGAAAATCGGCGGAGATTCTCAACCAGCCTGGACCGCACATCGACGCATGTCTGGCGGCTCTTCAACGAGCTTTTCAACGCACTTGGACTGAGGGTGAGCCCCAGATGATGTCGCGATTTCTGCAGAGTTTGGGTGGTTTTTCGAACGAACGACTGCAGGCCGAACAGATCAAGGAGATGCGAGCGCTTATTCCTCTGGCGCCCGCCAACTCGCGCGAGCATCTGAACATGACCGGCAACCTGTGTCAGGTTCTCTTTTGGAGTTATTCCCGCCGAAACGAAGCACTTCAGGCAATGGAGGCCGAATATCAAAGTTACCTTCAGGCAAACGACGGAATCTGGCCATACGCCGATAATGAATACTTGAGTCGCTACGTTCAGATGTTTGAAGGAGCCAACCGGCACGCTGAGGGTGAAGCGTTGTTGAAGAAACAAATCGCTCGTCCAGCAAACGATGAACAACGCAAATGGCTGAACGACCGATTAATGACGCTTTACAATAACGCCCTGGAACATGATGGCGCCGTCTCTATCGGAACGGGACGAGCCAATCTCTTTAAGCCGATCGTCGATCTGACGATCAAAGAAATCTTCGCAGCCACCGACGAAAATGTCCGTTACAACCTGGTCGCTCGGCTGAACACCACGTTCGACATCGCGCACCGTCACAATCTTCCTGCGACCGTCGAAACAGTCACGAAGTTCGCGTTTGAGACAATGCCTCAAATATTGAAGAAGCAGCAGTCTCAATACCGAAATACGATTTCCACGATTTTGCAGTCGATCAGTTCCGTGCTCGAAGCGAAGGTTGCGCTGCGATTCATTATCGAGCGGATGGAGCAATGGCCGCAGCGTCTTGAGATTCAGTGGGATAATTCGTGGAACGCGCTGGGGGCGCAACTGGCTCACTATCGGAAAGCAACGGGAACGACAGATCTTGATGATCGAGTGCTGACGCTTGCGGTCGCTCAGTTGCAAAGAGATCTTCGAAGAAGCGAAGGAAGCCATCAGCAGCTTTACAATTCTGGATACGGATTCTTCTGGGCCGAAAAAACACAGGACTTTGCCAAGGCGGCGGAGGTGGTCTTGAACGAGCGCCGTGAGTCCGGCCGTCGAGCGATGGTTGTGGCCAACTATCTTCGTAACGGATTGCAACTTGCACCGCGCGCTATCGAGATCCTGTTGATTGCTCACGGAAATGGGTTGCTCAACGAGGCAGAGCAATTCCAATTGGTGAATTGGTTACATGAGACAAACCGTTATGCGGAGATGATTCCGATTCTCGACCAACTGGTTATCGCTCGTCCCGAGAATATGCTCTACCGAGCGGAATTGATGGCCGCTTACTTCCATTCACAACGACCGGAACAGTTGAGCCGTTTGATCGAACAGACCGATTCCCACTTCCATCAGGCAGGTCGATGGACTGAGGCGAATATCGTCCAGTTCGTTCGGGGATGCCAAAGTGCGCATGAGTGGGAAAAGGTAAAGACCTATCTCACGGAAGCAATCGCCCTTCACCAGCGATCTCATCCGACAAGTGGACTGAATGACAATGTTCTGTCGAGCTATTATCAGGATCTGGCAACTGCCGAATCGCAACTTCAACAT
>JBAXBD010000399.1:0-6070 GCA_037142165.1 Schlesneria sp.
GTTGATCCGGTGTCAAACGTCCTCGAATTTCATTCGACTGACGTGACGCTTTCGCCGACGTAAGCAGGCTGTTTTTCTCGTCAATCAACGCCGAGGTCTCGGGCGCCTGCTGGAGATGGCGATCAGGATTATATTTCAAATCGCGCAGTTTGTGGTTGATCTCGCGAAGCTCGCGCTCTGTGACATCGAACGAATCTCCTAAAGGGAGGTAGAGCGTGGCCGAGACGGTTAAGAACGACGGAGCCTTCATTCCAAAAAGTCGTTCACAAATCCGATCGGTCATCGAATCATATTTTGCTCCGCCAATGCCGTGCACAAATAAATCAGCGAGAAATAGACGCACAAACAAGGTTGTGGTCAGTGCTCGCGTCCGTAGCCGAAGTCCGCGTGCGGGGAAATCTCTCAGTTGCTTGACGGCCCCGTCTAACGAACCCTCGGTAGAAAGAGGGATGCGTGCAACCACCTCAGACTGGTTCCGCAGCTCGCAGATCGAACCGACTTGCCGAGCGAAAAGCCGTCCACGTTGGATGTCGCCACGTTGCCAGATCCAGAAAGGGACCTCAAGCCAGTCCCCCTGACGTTCCAGGTCCGGGACCGGCTGCATGCGATTGCGCAGTCGATGTTCGCGACGGTACTGCGCAACAGCTTTGTTGTAGGTCTGGTGTACTTCAGGGAGCCGAGATAACAAGTGTGCGACAAACCAGAGGAACGGCTCGGTCTCACACAGTTGCGACATCGGTAGTTCGAGATTGCGAAGCCCCCAGCTTCGTTCTACCTGAGCCCGCATCGCGGTCAGGCAATCACACAACCGCGTTGATACGGACAACTGATTGACGGCGGCTTTCCAGGCGTCACCGATCAGCGGATCGAATCCCCACGATGCGCTCAACTGGCAACTGATCGTTTCCCCGAGCATCCGAAAGAGATCCTGGTCAAGGACCTTTGCCTCTTCCCAGGGAAGTGCTGGGCGGGGTGTATCAAACAGAAGGCGATCAATTCGCAGGCGATCTCGCGTCCCAGCCGGTATTCGTATGGTCGTCGTGTTTAACGTGTCGTTATCAATGACCAGATTAATGGCCGTTGACTGGCAGCGTCGGGCAACGCCAGCAAGAGTAAAATTCTTAGACCAGACGCCAACATGAAAAAGTTCGGGCTGATGTCCGCTGACAACACAGGATTGTAGATCAAGTTCAGGAATGTCCGTTTGCAACAAACGGGATGTATGCGCCCTTGCCAGCCTGACTGCATCACGCCGCAAGTCACTTCTCAGACTGATCAACGATCGGCCATGAAGCGCCAAACGAGACTGGTCGAAGGAAGCTCGATTCTCTTCGACAAGCGTATTCGCCAGATGAAGTTCGGGGATACTTAATAGTGACCGGTCCTCACGCGGTACCCGATAAGGATGAGGATTCAAATTCTCTTGCATCCCACGATATTAACCGAATCTCACTCCGCTATTGAAGTGAACAAAGGCAATGGTCGAGGATTTAGTAAATCGACAACATGATCCCGTACTGTTGTACAATGGCGAATCTGGTGACCAGCCGAACCAGTTCGGTCAGCGACCGGACTTCCAGCTTTTTCATGAGCGATGCACGACGCATCTCGACAGCTCGCTCAGTGATCCCCAAACGCATCGCAAGGACTTTGTTTGGAAGACATTCCATCAACAGATCGAGAACCTCACGGTCCTTGATCGTTAACTTGGCGACTCGTTGCTCAACGGCGGCCCAAAAGGCACGACGTCGATGCAATTCCTGGTCAGACTCGTGAACCAACAGCGAAGCGGGCGTAGATGCTTCTTGAGCAGCAAACCCGACGCGGGACAGTTGATTCAGTACATAGCCCCGTGACGTTGCGTCGCCACCAATCACATGCAGTGATGGGTGTCGGGAAGTCATCGGAACAACATCGGTGGTGTAGTCGTTTAGTGCTATCATAATGCGAGAGCTATAAGCAACCCGCGTTCCAAACGGTTTAAGATCAGAAATGTTGGATGCAATCCATGCAATTTGAACAGTAATTGCCTGCATTTTCCCAGTAAATCAGGGGAAAAACAAACATTTCCATCGATCGTACATCTGCTGAGGATCATGGCATTGTTGCCTACAGATCATCCCTCGCCGACGACAAGTCGCTCTCCAAAAAGTTCAACGACGTCTCCCGGAGCGAGTTTTTTCCCGCGGCGAATTTCCACAACACCATTAAGTAAGACTTCGCCACTTTGAATCAGGATTTTTGCGTGACCGCCGGACTCGACGATCCCGGACTGCTTCAAAAATTGATCGAGAGTAATCGGAGGCGGATTCAGATCAGTCACGATAAGTCGTTTCTATGACAGAAAGTAAGCCGTAACCAGAACGCTTGGCTGAAATTGACCCGTTCTGGATGCACTTCGTCTGAATGACAGGGATCTCAACGGATTACGTCGAAAATCAACGGATCTTCAGATCTTGAACTCTTCAAACATCAAAAATCGATTTCGCCTCAAGCGTGTACGGAGTATTGTGGCAAATCGAAAACAATTCACATCATGCGCCATGGCTGAGACTGCGCCAATCCCTTTGAGTTGCGATAGCTTCTCGCCATTACCAGGAATTCCCAGAATGACAACGACGGACCAGAAGTCTCAGGTGGCCTATTTCATTTTTGATACCGAGACGATCGCCGACGGAGACTTGGTTTCGAAGATCAGATACCCGAAAGAAGGACTCTCTGCACAGGACGCTCTGGCTCGCTATCGAGCTCAATTAATTGAAGAAACGGGCAAAGACGTTTTGCCAGTGACGTTTATGCTGCCGATTTCGGTCGCTGTCGCAAAAGTCGATGCGGAGTACCGACTTCAAGACGTCGCCGTACTCGATTCGCCCAGGTTTCGCCCGCATGTGATCACAAGACACTTCTGGCAGGGCTGGAATGCATACGGTCGACCGACGCTCGTCAGCTTCAATGGACGGGGTTACGACATCCCTGTCCTGGAATTAGCCGCCTATCGATATGGATATTCGGTACCGGCCTGGTTCAACGTCGAAGCACGTCAGTATGAACAAGCTCGCAATCGCTACAATACTCACATGCATCTCGATCTTCTCGACCTGCTGTCAAACTTTGGTGCCTTCCGGATCAGCGGCGGGCTGAACCTGCTGGCAAACCTGATCGGCAAACCAGGAAAGTCCGGTGTCGACGGTTCACAAGTCCAGGGGATGTATGATGCGGGTCAGGTCGTCGCGATCAATGATTATTGCCGATGCGATGTGCTCGATACGTACTTCGTGTTTCTCCGTACGCGAGTTCTGCTCGGCAAACTCACCATGGACGACGAACATCGCATCGTCGCCGAAACAAAAGCCTGGCTGGAGCAGATGAGCGAAACAATCCCCGCCTACAAGCATTACCTCTCACACTGGGGCGACTGGCAACCTCCGACCGACGAACCCGCGCCCTCCCCCGTTAGGATAACTCCGTAAACGAACATCGCGTGATGCTTCAGTCGTAAGCTGTTCTCCGTTACAAACTCTGTCGGATCACGTTTCTTCGATGGTCAGAAGATTCCAGTGCCTCACTTCTCTGACCCGTTTGTAGAGACCCCATTGTTAGATTCTTGCTTTGTTTAAAAAAGGGAGTCCGTGACAACTCATTCACCGTCGTCTTCCAGCACCGAATCCCTGGACCAATCCAATCAGGGGCATCCCGTTGCATTCAATTACTTTTTTTGGGGTGAATTTGCTGAACGGTGTTCGTTCTATGGAATGCGAGCCATTCTGCCGCTCTACTTGACGACGGCATTGCACTTCTCGGATGCGACCGGCGGATCGATCTATTTCTGGTTCAAGATGGCCTGTTACGGACTGCCACTCTTGGGTGGCTACCTCGCGGACCGCTATTTCGGCAAATATCGAACAATCGTCTGGTTTTCAATTCCCTACGTGCTGGGACACTTCATACTTGGCATTGAGAGCGCGGTGGCTGCCATAATCGCCCTGGCGTTACTCTCGGGTGGTAGTGGTGTGATCAAACCAAACATCTCAACACTCATGGGTGAGACTTACGACCAGCAGCGACCTGGGCAAACACAACTTCGCTCGGCCGCGTTCATGTGGTTCTACTTTGCCATCAATGTTGGTGCGTTAATTTCCACGCTGGCGCTCCCGTGGTTACGAGATCATTACGGCTATGCTGCCGCGTTTCAGTTTCCAGCATGGTTAATGGTTGTTTCGCTGGCAGTGTTTGCGTCTGGCAAGCGACATTACGCGGTTGAGAAACTGGTCTACGAAGCACCAACTCCCGAGCAACAACGAGAGCGACGGGCAACGCTCAGTCGACTGATGGGGATTTTCGGATTGATGGTTTTGTTTTGGGTCCCTTACGAGCACAACGACAGTATTTGGGTTTTCTTTGCACGCGACTACATCAACATGAACGTCCCACTGCTTGCGACGACGTTTGCACCCGATCAGTTACAGTTTCTCAATCCGTTATGCGTGATGATCTTCGCTCCGCTTTTTGGCTGGCTATTCCCCAAAATTGATCCCCTCGCACGAATCTATACTGCCAGAATGAAAATCCTGCTCGGATTTGGTTGCGGGACGGCGGCTTCGGGCATCATGACGATTGCCGGCTTTCTTTCGAACAGCGACACAAAGATTTCGATCATGTGGCTGGTCTCTGCTTACATCCTGTTGACGATCGGCGAGGTTCTTGTTTACGGAACCGGTTTGGAATTAGCGTTTTCAGCAGCCCCTGCAAATATGAAAGGCTTCGTGACCGGTTGCTTCCTTTTAACCATGACGATTGCAAATTTCTTTAATACGTTCTGGGTCCATTATTACGGAGGTTCATTAACAGACGCAAAGCAGAGTGGAACGTTTTCACCAGGAATGTTTTTTGGGATATCCGGTCTATTTGCGCTCGGTGCAGCAATCATCATGTTGACGATGAATCGTGATCCGGAAACAGAACAATCCGTCACGACAGGATGACGTACGGATTTGAATTCATCCAGTCGTCAAAACAGACTGGATCAGCAGCGAAAACCAAAAACGACATTGTCCTTCCCGTATCCCATTCACTTTGCATTGTGATTGGTGTTTTGATAGTTTGATGGCTGAAATTCCAGTAGTTTTCTTAATCACCTGTGCTGGCTCCCAGCGACGAGTACCCTCCTCAAGCTGAGGAACCCATGACGCAAGATGAATCGTTCCAGGTGGCCGTTCAACGTCTCAATCAGCAAGGACAATTGCTGAACGGGCAACTGCTTCGACTGCTGGAGGGAGACAAAGACGCGTTTCGTGAGATTCGAGCACGTTTGATTTCGGAAGGGTTCGCCGAAGATCGGTTCGGAGTTGGTCTTGGAAGACGGGAAAATGCTCCCGCTGCCGATTTCCCGCATCCCTCAGAAACACCGGACCTGTCTGGTAACGGGTCCCCTGACGACTCTGAACATCCTGCGGAGAACGACAAAAATGCCTCTTCCGATGCCGAGTGGTATTTGATGGCGTCTGGTCTCATTCAAGGACCGATGACGTTTGATTCACTCTGTCAAATGCGATCGTGTGGTGAGATTCAACCGGCTGACGTTGTCAGGAATGGTCCCTACGGTTTCTGGCAGCGCCCGGACGATGTGCCGGAGCTTGCGGCGATCAAGCCCAACCAGCGTCAGCGGTCACCCAAGATTCCGGCCCAAGAAATCGCAAAGGTCGAATCACCTTCACCGTCGAAGGCGATCAGTGGCATTAGCTCGCCCGGATCAAAACCGGCAACGGACGAATCGGGGTTCTTTTTCTGGGAGTCTGGTCGCAGTATCGGCCCCGTCTCGCGTACCGAACTGCTTGACCGACTCAAGTCGGGTCGATTGAGTCGCGATGAGTTCGTTCGGGTTGGAATTGAGGGTGAATGGCAACCGGTTTCGGCGGTGATCGCAGAAACGAATTTGGTGACCTCCGTTCCGGCCAACAAATCATTCGAACCACTGAAAGAACATCAACAGCCAAGAAACAACCAAAGCCTGAGTTCACTCAGCGATGTCGATATTGAACAACCTGATACGAGGCCGCGTATCGAAACATCA
>JBAXBD010000400.1:0-6068 GCA_037142165.1 Schlesneria sp.
GTCAATGCCTGCCGTGCGGCGCTGGGGATTCGCGCCTCTTTTGCCAAGGCGGCCGCGACGAAGAATCATCCCCTGGCCGATTTTGAAATGGGGATTGGTATCGCTCATGGACGTGCGGTGGCAGGAAAAATCGGAACGGAGGAACAAGTCAAAGTCACCGTGTTCGGACCTGTTGTGAATCTGGCCAGCCGCCTGGAATCGATGACCAAACAATTACGAGTCCCGATTCTGCTTGACGAAACAACCGCGAACATTGTCCGACCTCGGCTAAATCCCGGCGAAGGACGGATACGCCGATTAGCACTTGTACTCCCCTATGGAATGGAAACAGCAGTGACTGTCAGCGAATTGCTCCCTCCTGCCAGTGATTTCCCGGAATTGAGTGATGCGCATATCCAAAGTTACGAAGCGGGAGTGCAATGTTTCATCTCGGGCCAATGGGACGAAGCCTACAGGCACCTTCACGCAATGCCCCCCAGCGATCGCGCCCAGGATTTTTTAATGCAGCAGATTGTCCTGAATAATCGAACGGCTCCGCGCAACTGGGACGGGATCGTGCGCCTGCCAAATAAATGATGGGTGAAAGCTTCGTCGATGCCGCAGGCCAGTCTCATTGACCACGCTTCCCAGTCAGCTAGGATATTGACGCTGTCCTGTGGGTCGCACAAGACTCGTTTGGCCTTCCCTTGCGGGATGAGCCGAACACTGCGGGGATACCCCGCGGTCGCCACGTTGTTCCTCAATCGAGCTGTGAAGAATCGGCTACGGTAGTCGTTACCGTAGCGACTCTTCGCCACGGGATCGGTTGTGCGGCCCGCAGGTCAGTGTTTTTTTGTCTCGATAATCTGATTCGATCGGTCGTCAGGGAAGTTGCTTTATGGGGTTTATGAGTTGGTTGTTGCAACAGTTCGGATGGCGACCGGCCGTTCGTACCGCACCGCCAAAGAATCCTGATAAAGCAGACGCGAACGATGTGAAGCAAGATCCATCGCTCGCGCCTCGGGCTGAAACGTCGTTGCCTTCGTCAGAGAAAAGGGATCAGAGTCAGGTCGATCAATCAAAGGGAGATCCAAAGTCTCTTTGGCGGAAAAATGGCAAAATTCGGCTTGTTCCTAACCGACGCAAGAAGACGAAAGCTTCGCACCGACGAGCGATGCCGATGCCATTTGTGGAAACAAAGGGTCCTGCCCCGTACCGATACGCTCGGTACGGTTCACGAACCGGCCATTATCTTGATCTGAGCCGCGATGGCGATGTGACTCGGCTTCAACGATTCGACCTGCCGGTCTTTCATACCCCCGAAGAACTTGCCAATTGGATCGGGCTTCCACTGAACCGGTTAGCGTGGCTTGTCCATCGTTTCTCGGGAGGTCGCCCCGAAACCGAAGAGGCGTCACATTACCATTTCCGTTGGGTGAAGAAGCGACAGGGAGGCTGGCGATTAATCGAGTCTCCCAAAGCAACTCTCAAGGCGGTGCAATCAAAAATCCTTCGCGAACTTCTGGACAATGTCCCAGTTCACGGGACTTCGCACGGTTTTGTCAAAGGGCGGTCCATTCTAACAAATGCCCGCCCCCACGTCGGACAGGCGATCGTCCTGAAATTTGATTTGGCCAACTTTTATACGACGGTCAGCTTTGCGCGAGTTGTGGCGATCTTCCGCAGTTTAGGCTATTCCCGCGAAGTGGCTATCTGGCTCGGTTTACTGACAACGTCAGCTTTACCGGGTAATCTTCGCTTTCAAGAGCAGGGGCCGTACGCGATTGTCCCGTATCTTCGCAGGCACTTGCCGCAAGGAGCCCCGACATCGCCCGCTTTGGCCAATCTTTCCGCCTTCGGGATGGATCTTCGATTGGCTGGTTTCGCCAAATCGTATGGAGCGACCTTTACGAGGTATGCCGACGATCTGACGTTTTCCGGTCCCGCTGATCTGCACTATGCCCTGGCGACAATTATTCCACTCATTCAACAAATCGTCCGGCAGGAACGATTCAGTTTGAATCCTCAAAAGCGACGAGTTCTGCGTGCTCATCAACGACTGACAGTGACCGGTGTCGTTGTCAATAAACGAACCAACGTCGCGCGGGCAGACTTCGACAAACTCAAAGCGATCCTGACAAACTGCCAACGAAATGGGCCGTCAACGCAAAATCGCAACAAGGTTGAAGACTTCTATCACCACCTGCAAGGCCGCATTGCACACGTATCGATGCTGAATCCAGCCCGTGGCCAGAAGTTGACCGAACTATTTCAGGCGATCGACTGGACCAGGTAACCATCGGGGTTATTATTTTTGTAGTGTGGGCTTTAGCCCGCACGAAAAGTTGTCCCGCACGGGCGAAAGCGCATGCTACGGTTTTGGATCGCTGTTAAAACTTACAACAACTCACAACCCAACGAGCTTTACAGAATAAATTTACTCAGGTCTTCGTCCTGGCTGATTTCTTCGAGTTGCCGTTTCACGAAGTCGCGATCAACACTGATCTGAGTTCCCGGTGCATCCGGGCCTTCAAAGCTGATGTTCTCCAATAGCCGTTCCATGATCGTGTGCAGTCGTCGGGCCCCGATATTTTGAGTCGACTGGTTGACTCGCCAAGCGACTTCAGCGATCTCTGCAAGACCATCCGTCGTGAACGAAATCTGAATCCCATCGACCGCCAGCAATTGCTGATACTGACGTGTGATCGAAGCGGACGGTTCAGTCAGAATTCGAAGGAAGTCCGATTTCGTGAGGTCATCCAGTTCCACTCGGATGGGAAACCGCCCCTGCAGTTCTGGCATCAGGTCCGCAGGTCTCGACGAATGAAATGCTCCTGCGGCAATAAACAAAATGTGGTCAGTCTTGATCGAGCCGTATCGGGTGTTGACCGTAGCCCCTTCAACAATCGGAAGCAGATCACGTTGCACACCCTGACGGCTGACATCCGTGCCGCCGTGACCAGATTCGCCAGACGTGCAAATCTTGTCGATTTCATCCAGAAACACGATTCCGCTGTCTTCGGCAAGTCGCAACGCTTCGTCGTGAATCGCGTCCTTGTCCAGCAGTGATTCTGTTTCTTGTTCGAGCAGAATTCGGCGAGCCTCTTTGACGGTGACTTTGCGGTCCTTCGACTGCTTTGGCATCACGCGTTCGAATAACTGCTGGAAATCAACGTCCATCTGCTCCAAGCCCATGTTCGAAAACATCTGGACTGGAACCTTCCGTTGTTGCACCGTCAGTTCGACCTGTCGTTCGTCGAGTGATCCCGTTCGAAGCATCTGCCGAAACTTTTCCCGTGTCCGTTCATGTCGTGCTTCGTGTTCGTCTTGAGCTGTGGATTCGTTCTCGTCATCACGAGGTAGCTGCCGAGGTTCATGCGGAACGAGTAAATCGAGCAGCCGGTCTTCGACATTTTTCGTCGCATCCTTTTCGACTTCCCCCCGTCGGCGCTGCTTGACCAGGTTGATCGATGCATCGACCAGTTCGCGGATCATGCTTTCGACGTCACGGCCAACATAGCCCACTTCGGTAAACCGCGTTGCTTCGACTTTGACAAACGGAGAACCGATCAGCTTGGCAAGACGTCGTGTGATTTCGGTTTTTCCAACTCCCGTCGGACCGATCATGATGATGTTTTTTGGCGTGATCTCGCGACGGACATCTTCGGCAAGCCGCTGCCATCGCCAGCGGTTTCTGAGTGCAATCGCAACGGCCCGCTTCGCTTTGTCCTGTCCAACAATATGCTGATCGAGTTCTGCCACAATCTGCCGCGGTGTCATGTCTCGCAAGATAATTCCCTTTCGAATCACTGCCCAGGCGTTACGTCTGTCCTGTGAGTGATTCCGAACTGTTCGACGATGATATTGTCGTTGGTATAGATATCGATTTCGGACGCGATCTTCAGCGATTCACGTACGATGTCTGCTGCGGAAAGGTTCGAGTGTCGGATCAATCCTCGGGCTGCTGCCACCGCATAGTTTCCGCCGGAACCGATCCCCAGAATTCCGTCGGCCGGCTGCACGACATCACCCTGACCGGTGACCAGCAGACTATGTTCGGCATCGACGACGATCATCATCGCTTCCAGCTTTCGAAGAATACGGTCGGTTCGCCAGTCGCGAGCCAACTCCGTCGCCGCACGCGGCAGGTTTCCCGGAAAATTCTTGGCCTTCGCTTCAAACCGTTCCAGCAATGAGAACGCATCTGCCGTTGACCCGGCGAAGCCGACAAGCATCTTCTTATCGAGGATCCACCGGATCTTTCGTGTGTCGGCCTTCAGGATGGCTGTGCCGTAAGTGACCTGGCCGTCACCTCCCAACGCCACTTCACCTCGATGCCTGACCGCAAGGATTGTCGTTGAATGGGTTTCGACTCGTGATTTGTTTTGCATGGTTCTTTCACGCATGTTCCAGGAATTCAGTCGAGCAACTGTCTCGACAGTATTGTCTCAACAGTATTGTGTTGTGCCACTGCTTGACCGCCTTCGGTCAAGCAGTGCTCTTCGGACTTGAGTGACAGAAAAAACGAAGAGACTGCTTCTCCGAGGACTCCAAAGCCGCGGCACAGAATCCTGATTCAAAAGTTTGACAAGGCGTTTGAGCCCGGTCATTTCATTATACCGGTGTCCTGCCGTCTCCCATAATTTCTCTGACGAATGTTCCGAAACGGTCAAGGACTGCGTGGGGGATTTCGTGGCCCCCCGAGAATGGCAGGAATTCGACATCAGCACCGGCATGTTTCAACAGGTCTCGCAATGAACCTGCGGCGGCAAATGGCAAAATCGGGTCATTTGTGCCATGCGACTGAAAGACTCGCAGGGCTTTATGATACGTCGCGCGATCTTGCCAGACATCTTCGTTCAATAACGTTCCTGACAAGATCACGAGTCCCCCCGGATTCTCATCAAGCTGCAGCGTGACGTCGGTCGCCAGCATTGAACCTTGCGAGAATCCCCCCAGTACGAAGTGACCCAGAGGAACCCCGGACTTTTCTGACCACTGTCGAATCAGACCAAGTAACATCTCACGCGCGGCGGGAAGTTCTTCTGGACAATCTTTACGCAGGTCGCGAAAGGTTCCCAGAGCGGCCGCCATCTGTAGTCGCCGCATATCGATTGGCCACCAGGCGCGCCCATCCGGCATACCCAAAGCCTCGAGAGTCAGCGGAGCTTCCGGGAACAGAAACTGGACCGCTGCCGACATGCGTGGCTGTCGCAGAAGCATTTGACCCAGCGGGACGAGGTCCGTTCCTGGTGCTCCATATCCGTGGCAGAGAACAACCACGCAACGCGGCTGTATCCCTTCAGACAAACCGTCCGCAATATGGCACGTCAGACCGTTCAGAATTTCGGTTCGTAATTTCATTGACGATTCGTCCATTCTTTTAATCGTTCAACCAACGCTAACGCTTCGCCCCGATCAATGACATCCTGGGCCACGGCTACGGCAGCTCGAATGGAATCGGCTTGATTCGCCGCAAGAAGTGCCGCCCCTGCATTGGCAACGACCATGTCATAGGCGGGACTTCGCTCTCCCGCAAACACACGTTGGATAATTTCGGCACTTTGTTTGGCATCGCTGATACGTAACGAATCGACATGGCACTCCGGCAAACCAAGCGTTGAAGCGTTCCAATTGTGCCGAACCACTCCTGATGGTGAGACTTCAAAAACCGCTGTTTCACCCCAGAGACTGACTTCGTCCAGTTCATTATTTCCGCAAACAACCAGCGCCCGTTGGATACCCAGTTCATGCAACGCTTGCGCTAACAGGTCAGCCACGTGAGTTCGCGTCGTTCCGATCACCTGGAATGTCGCACCCGCGGGATTCGTCAACGGACCCAGCAGATTGAAAATCGTGCGAAATCCGAGTTGCTTGCGAACCGGTGCAACATGTTTCATCGCACCGTGCAGTAATGGTGCAAAACAGAAACCGATTCCGATTTCGTCAATGCATCGTCCGACCTGGTCGGCGGTCAATTTCAAGTTGACCCCCAGGGCTTCGAGGACATCGGCCGAACCACTGGCACTTGTCGCGCTTCGATTTCCATGTTTAGCAACCGGCTGCCCGGCCGCTGCTGCAACCAGGGC
>JBAXBD010000401.1:0-6048 GCA_037142165.1 Schlesneria sp.
GACCGTCACAATTTCGCTGGTTCGTCCAATGTTTCGGAGCAGCCGAAAGGGATTCGCTTCCACTTGGATGCTCCTTTTGGCGACTACGCTTTAAAGCCGGTCATATAGGGAAGTTGACTTGCCGTTTGTTTGACGGACGTGGCACCGTCATGCAACTGTCCCAGGAAGTCCCAGTTACCCGTTGTCAGTGAGGAACGCGCACTTTCAAGGATCTCGATGCCGAAGACGAGTTCATCAGAGCGAACTTGTTTCGCCATGAGATCAACAGTGATGACGCGTGGCGGATTCTCCTCAACCGCTTTGGCGAGACGATCGAGGTCTGGACGCGAGGCGGCAACGCAGGGAATTCCCAGCGTCGTGCAATTTCCGAAAAAGATTTCAGCGAATGACTCGGCGATGATCGCTTTGATTCCCCAGCGCATCAAGGCTTGGGGTGCGTGTTCGCGGGACGAGCCGCAACCGAAGTTTCGTCCGCCGATCAGCACCGAACCGTGTCGATAACGGGAATCGTCAAACGGATGCGACTTGTCCTGAAGACGGTCATCCTCGAATGCATGATCCCCGAGCCCGTCAAAGGTGACGCAGCGTAAAAACCGAGCTGGGATGATTCGATCGGTGTCGATGTCATCCAGAAGTAATGGGACACCGCTTCCAAAAACTTGGGTGATGTTTTGCATGGTTGAAAATCTTCTCGTTTAGTCTTGTTCAGGCTTTGGCTCGGGTAAGAAGCAGGACAAAATCAAATTCAGAAAGAACAGTGTTCCGGCAACGCCAGCAGCGACATATGCCGTCTTGGCTTCAGGTGACTCACCAGGGATAAATGATTGTAACGCCAGATACTGAGTGACAGCAGCGAATGGGGTTCCGATCATTCGGCCACCGATATTCGCGGCAAAACTTTCTCCCGTTCCTCGCAGGTGCATCGGGTAAGCTGCCGGAAGATAGTTTCCCCAGAAGCTGAATTGTGCCACGGTGAATAAACCTGCCAGAAAAATTCCAATCCCTAACAGTGATATGTGGAATCCGTGGAAACCGGGTATCCAACTGATATCGGTGCTGTAGAACGTTGTTTCATGACCGCGTGCGAACGCAATAAAAATCAATGGAGTGAGAATGAAACCGGGGATCAAAAAGAATCGCAACAGCCTTCGACGGCTGGCAAAATAGACGACGAGAGCCGCAAGGCCAAATCGACCGACAAGGCCCCCAATCTCTTGAGCTTTTGTGTATTCCGCCGCCTTCTTCTGTCGAATTTCTCCGGCGACCCGTCCTGCTACGGCTTTCGCCTTCTCTTGATCAGGCTCTTTTTCTTTCGCAAGCTTCACTTTTTCGCCAGTTTCCGCTTTCACCGCATCGATGCCCCCCACGATTTGAGGCATTTGCTGAATCGCACCAAATGCGACTCCGTAGCTGCACGCAAACATCGCGGTTGTGATCAGCGTCGTCGTTCGTAATTCGGGAGAAAAAAGCTCAGCAATGCTTGGTCGTCGCAAAGTCCCTGACGCCTTTTTCTGAGCCCATTTTGGCGACTCGGGCAAGAATGGACGAATAACGATTAGCGGAATCGCCGGGATCAGGCCTGACATCAGCGTGTATCTCCACGCCGCGTGCGAATCTGTGATTGATCCACCGAGAAAACTCAGGAAACCAGGCATGCTGATTTCGGGAAGCAATTTCGCGTATTGCAGGATTAACCCGTTTGCGATGGCAACGAGCAGCCCGCCGATGGAAGAAAACGCCTGAGTGTATCCCAGTACTTTCTCGCGCTGCTTCGGGTCATCGAAAAGTTCCGCCAACCAGGCCACCGCCGCGACAAACTCGACGCAAACACCAATAAAAGTTGTCGTTCGAAAGAACAATAACATGGGCAAGCTGGTTGAAAAACCGGCTGCAAAAGCCGAAAAAGCGTATAAAAGAATGCTCCACGTGAGAACCCGTCGACGCCCCAGGCGATCTGTCAAATATCCACCCAGCAGTCCAAATATCCCGCCGCATACGGCCGGGACATAGAACATCATGCTGAACCAGAATGCGAACTGTTCCTTTTTAGCAGGAGTGATATCTGCCAGTTCCTTTAATGCCGGGCCAATAACCAGCGGTAACATGAGCAGTTCGTAGATATCGAACGCAAAGCCAATCGCGGCGATCACGCAAATTAACCATTGTGTACTGGTCAGTCGGAGGGGTGCAGCGTGAGACGGAGCGGGAGCGGACATGGAAACTCCTCTGAGGTGTCAATCGGCGGGATTCGAAACAGGAGGGCGCGTCGAGTCGCATCAGTTTAAGCCGACATTCGCCAGCCGACAACCATGTGAAGAAGAACATTGTGAATGCCGATACCTTGATCGCGGTTTGGGTTCGTCCGGTTTTTGTGTCCGACAAACGACGCAGTCATCGGGTAAATTGCCAAGAATGGGTATTCCTCTCGAAGTCAAGAACCAAAAATGAGAATTTGCCCCTCGTAAAACCCCCAGCTTTGACATCAGAAATGGCCGTGGCTAGGATTCGGCTTTCCTGAACGTTCCGTAATGATTTTCCGAGCATGTTGTGACCAAAAGCGACAACCATCGCGACGGCCGTAACTCAGTCGCTCGGGGCTACGTTATCGCAACTCGGGTGTCGTCGATCGGAATGCAGATGGCCATTCCTCCATTAATTGGATATTGGGCAGATGCAAGGTTTAATACGGCTCCCTGGTTGGTGATTCTCGGTGCTGCGTTAGGTTTCTCGGTTTCGCTGTTGGAGTTGATCAAGTTTGCTAAGGACAGCGAAGTTCCAAAAGATTAAGGCCAAGGGGCTTGTTCGAAGTTGAGGGTTGGGATGTACTCCCTTGCGCGTCGTCAGGCTGTGTTTACGCTGGGGATGCTGGTTTTTGGCGGTCTTGCTGCTGCTGTTGCCTTCGGGGTGGTTGGTCTGAAGGGTGTTGAGGGTGTTTGTTATTCAGTTTTGTTGTGTTTGATACCTGGGTGGTTGACGATCTATTCCAGTGTTTTGTTAAAGAGTCCCCAGCTTACTGCGTATGTTGTGCTTGTGGGGACCGCGCTTCGGATGGTTTTTGTGCTGTTGGGTTTGTTTGCGGTGGGTGTGCTTCGTCAGGATCTCGGGTTTCGCGAATTTACGGTTTGGGTGATTTTCAGTTATCTGGTTGCGTTAGCTCTTGAGACTTGGATGGTTTTGTTGCCTGCTTCGACTGAAGCGGTTTCGGCAGAGGCGGTTTCGAGTCGTTGAAATTGTTGGTATCGGCGGAAGTTATGGATCCATTTCATCACGTACGAGACGGCAGCGAATGGGAGCTTCCCCAGTTCGTGCTCAATTTGTTCGGCCGTGATACGCAGTTTGTGTTGCCGTTCGGGCTCACGAAATACATGGTTTTGCAGGTTGTGGCTGCGGTTCTTGCCTTTTTGGTTTTTCGTGGGTTGTCGCAGCGGGTTGCGGGTGGTAAGCCGGTAAAGGGTGTTTTCTGGAACTTCTGGGAAATGCTCGCTCTTTATGTACGTGATGAGATTGTTCGTCCGTCGATCGGAATTCCTCATGACGATCACGATGATCATGGTCATGATGGCCACGGTCACGATCACGATCACGATCATGATCATGCTGCCGAAGAGCATGGGCATGCTGCGGAGGCTCATGCCGCCGTCGAAGTGGGTCATCCTGCGGACAAATACCTGCCGTTTGTTTGGAGCGTGTTTTTCTACGTTTTGTTCTGTAATCTGCTTGGTGCCCTTCCGTTGATGGGTTCGCCGACTGCGAATATTAATGTGACTGCGGTGCTCGCCTTGATGGTGTTTGTCCATGTGGTGATGTATGGGTCGCAGAAGTCTGGTTTTGGCGGGTACTTGAAGTCGCTTGTGCCGCATATGGATCTGCCTGGGCCGATTGCGGTGTTGCTTTTGCCGATGATCTGGGTGATCGAAGCGGGTGGGTTGTTGATTAAGCATGGTGTGCTGGCAATTCGGCTTTTTGCCAATATTATGGCTGGGCATACGGTTCTGGGTGTGTTTCTCGGTTTCATTGCCCTGGCTGGTTCGTTGTGGCCTGTTGTGATTCCTGCCAGTATTCTGGGTCAGGTCGGAATCGGAATGCTGGAGTTGTTTGTTGCTTTCCTGCAGGCTTATGTGTTCGCGTTGTTAACGTCGTTATTCATTAGTGCGGCTGTGAATCCTCACTGATGTTTTGGTGTGTCAAATGTCATTGGGGTGTCCCCAAGTTTCCTGGTCAGGAGAGTTGAAGTGAGTCGGAATTTGCAAGTCTTGGTTTACGGTGTTGGGTTGTTCCTTGTGTTTGCAGCCCCTGCTCTCGCCGCTGACGGCGGTAATAGCGGTCTGCATTTCTCCGGTGCAATCGGTGCAGCTCTGACGATCATCGGCGCTGGCTGGGCCATCGGAAAGATTGGTACCGCAGCTGTTGAAGGGATGGCTCGTCAGCCAGAAGTCGCTGGCAACATTCAGACCGCGATGATCATCGCTGCCGCTCTGGTTGAAGGTGCGACATTCTTCGCGTTGATCGTCTGTATGGGCAGCAACAAGGATTACAAGCCTTACAACTGATTGCGTCTTGGTTGAGTTTGGTTCGTTTAGTCAGGTGATCGGTTATGTGTCGCGTGCTTTCACGACTGATGTCCGCTCTGATGTTGTTTCTGGTGCTCTGTTCTCCAGTGCTGGTTTGTGCGGAAGCTCATGCCAATGCTGAGGGTCATCACGAGGAAGGGCATGCAGGAGCTCATGCCGAAGGTCTGCCGATGGAGCCGAAATGGGACTTGGCTCTCTTTTCGGTGATCACGTTCGGGGTTTTTCTGGCTGCTTTGCGATTCGGTGCCTGGGGTCCGTTGCAGGCGGGTCTGAATGAGCGTGAGCGAGGTGTCAAGCAGAATATTGCTGATGCCGAGGCGGCTCGTTTGAAGTCCGAGGCGCTACTTAAAGAACACGAAGTCAAACTCGCCAAGGTTCAGGAAGAAGTTCGGGATATCCTGGCGGAAGCGAGGCGAGACGCCGAGCATACAAAGCAGGACATCATCGCGGTGGCTCAAAAGGAAGCGGACGCGACCAAGCACCGCGCGATTGCTGAAATCGAACGATCGCGAGATCAGGCGATTTCGGAGTTGTTTGACTATGTGTCGAACAATGTCGTCGATGCGACAGAGAAGGTCATTGGACGTCATCTCACTGGAGAAGACCATGACCGACTTGTGAAAGAAGCCTTGGCTGAATTAAACGTTCGGCGGAACTAGGGAGCTGTCTGACGTGGATTCGCAAGATCTCCGTACTCGTATCCCTTCCGTGATGGAAGACCCAGGTGCCCGATCGGTCGCCAAGGTTTACTCACATGCTTACCTGGAATCTGCAGCAGGTTCCGGAGGCGTCGATTCGGCGTTAGAAGAACTCGGTTCGTTCGTCACGGATGTGCTCGGGTCGAATGCCGAGTTTGATCACATGCTGCGAACGCAGGAATTGAATGTCGAGGCGAAGTTGGAACTGCTTGAAAAAGTGGTTGTGCCTCGATCAAGTCCTTTGTTTGGAAATTTTATTCGTGTCGTCGCTCATCACGATCGACTCGAATTATTGCCGCTGATTTATGATCTTGCCGTTCGCGAGAACGAGCAGCGTCAGAATCTTCGGCGAGTGCAGATCACGAGTGCATCCGAGCTCTCTTCTGAGACGCTCGAATCCATTCGGCAGAAGATGGCTACGGCCTTATCAACACAGCCCATTTTGGAAACGCGAGTCGATCCATCATTACTTGGTGGAATGTTGATTCGCGTCGGCGATACCGTCTATGACGGTTCCTTGAAAACTCAAGTAAAACAACTTCGCGTACTTTTGCGCGAGAGGTGTCTGAATGAAATTCAACGCGGGCGAGATCGCTTCAGTCATCAAGACGGAAATTGAAGGCTTTCGCGGACAGATTCAAACCAGTGAAGTCGGTCGGGTCGTCGAGGTCGGTGACGGCATCGCACGAGTTTACGGCTTGGCTACCGCCATGGCCGGTGAAATGGTCGAATTCACCAGAAGCGGTGTTCGAGGCCAGGTGTTTAACCTGGAAGAGAAC
>JBAXBD010000402.1:0-6027 GCA_037142165.1 Schlesneria sp.
AGGGGATGGCACCCTGCTTGACAACTGCATCATGATGTGGGGATCAGGCCTCGAAGACGGCAACAAACACTCCCGCGAAAACCTTCCCTTTATTATCGCCGGCAAAGGGGGCGGCACGATCAACACGGGACGTTTCCTGCCAGAAACCAAAGGGAATCAAGGCGACCTGCTCACCACGATTCTCGCCTGCGCGGGGATCCCGCTTGATCGGCCGATCGGCATCGCGACCAGGCAGATCAATGAGATGATCGCCAGTCGATAGCGGAGAAACTCACGACTCTTCGAAAAGGGGACTGGCTCCGTCGGCGGTGCCTGTCCCCTTTTCGTCTTCGGCCCGTGGCATCGCCGAAAAAACTTTGGGAGTGCTCCGGCTTGACGGAGCTTTGGTATTGTCGCGGAGAGGCTGTCAGTTTTTGTAACTCGAGAACGAAGAGACACATATTGCAGGAAATGAAATGCGGACTCCGTCCCGCAGTCTCAAGGCATTCAATGAAGAGAAACACAAGTTAGGTGACAGCACAATGAACGATTTTACCGAACTAGAGCTTCAGGTAATCGAGATCGATGATCGCCTGCTTCCGATTGCTACTAGGCCCGTCGATCTCACCGATCCCAATTGGATGACCCTGCTCACCAAAAGCAAGCATCCCCTCGATGAGGCCGGTGTTCGGTCCATTACCGAAGTGCTTCTTGAATCGCTTATCTGTGAGTATCAGACCTCAGACGAGGTTGCGCGTAGAACGATTCGCCGTTTGTTTTATACGTACCGACACTTTGCCTGGGCCGCCACGCTTTCCGTTACACCAACCACCGAGGGAGATTTCCGCAAACATTTGACTCTGTTTTCAATGCGCGACCAAGGCGAAGATTCTCGCGACGCGCTGCTTGAATTGCAGGAACTTTGTACGCAGGCAAGAGCCGCTGGTGTCAATACAGCACCGATTCTTCGGGAGGTCGCCCAGATGTCCAGTGACGAGAATAGATTTGGAATGGGATCTACCAGAAGTCAACTCGATGCCAACCGATAAGAACAACGTGTCCCCGCCACGGCAACGCGTGCCAAGCGCGTTGACTACGAATACGAACGAGCCGGGACTGCCACAATCTTCATGTTTACCGAGCCGCTGGCAGGTTGGCGTGAAGTGACCGTTCGCCCAAGGAAAACGAAGGTTGACTGGGCTCTGGAAATCGCCGGACTGCTCGAAGGACGTTATGCCGCTTGTGAAAAGGTGATTTTGGTATGTGACAACCTAAATACTCACACGAAAGGGGCGTTCTATGAGGCATTTGAACCAGAACGGGCTCGGTCATTGGTCCGACGTATCGAGTTTTGCTATACGCCAAAGCACGGAAGTTGGTTGAACGTCGCCGAAAACGAATTGAGTGCCCTCACGCGCCAATGTGTCTCCGGTCGCCGATTTGGCGATATCGCAACGTTACAGGGAGAAGCCAAAGCGTGGTCGAGCGATGTCAATGACACCCAAAAGGGTGTCGACTGGCAAATGAAGATCGACGATGCTCGAATGAAGCTCAAATCGGTCTACCCGACAATTAAGCTGTGACAAAGCACTAGTAGTCCACCAACACTTAAATGTGGGGTTGTGTGCCACTGGCGTGCGTCTTCGCTCGCCAGTGCTCTTCGTCTTTACCGGCAATTCGAGTTGAAGCCATTGGCGGCACAAAGCTGCCGCCAGTGGCACCCACATTTTTAGCTGTGACGCCGTACTAGTCGGCAACACTGTGAAGCGTTTTCGTCAAGAAAACACGCGTTCCGCCGACAACTATGCCACTGCTTGACGGTCTTCCGTCAAGCAGTGGCGAGCGACAAAACAAGCGACTATGTCAAGAGACTGCTTCCTTGGGGACGCCAAAGGAGTGGCACATGAAGATGAAGTCCGAAGAAACATGCTTCACAGCGTCGTCGGGGCGGTTATGCTTCTTGGGCGTTCGCAAGAACGCGTAAAGTTCTCATCTGAAATTCGTATATGAAAAGCGGCCCAGGGATCATGATGGATTTCCTGCGCCGTTGCCCTGCCTGTTGGACCGTTCATGAAGCTCAAGAGTTTGCCGGAAGATTTTGAAGTCGAGGAACTCAGTGATTTCCCGATGGACGGAGGTCCGTTCGCCGTCTACCTGTTAACCAAGCGTTCGCTCGGAACGCCCGAGGCGATCACCGCGATTTCCAGTCGATGGAATTTTCCACGTCGCGTGATTGGTTATGGCGGCCTGAAAGACAAGCATGCGATCACTCGCCAATGGGTGACGATTCATCGAGGGCCAAGACGTGATTTCCGTGAAGAAAGTCTTTCACTCACGTATCAGGGACAGGCGAATCGCCCGTTTGGACCACAAGACATCGTCGCAAACCGGTTTCATATCGTCTTACGAAACCTGACGGAGGAGGCTGTACGGCAAATCCTGGGTGTCCGCGAATCATTGGCAACATTTGGGATTCCGAATTATTACGATGATCAACGGTTCGGCTCGCTGGGCGAATCGGGTGAATTCATCGGCCGTCCCTGGTGTCTTGGCAACTACGAACGGGCTTTGTGGCTGGCGATCGCGGAACCGAATTCTCACGATCGGCCCAATGACCGGGACGAAAAAGAAATCATTCGCCGGCTGTGGGGCGATTGGTTTGCCTGCAAGAATTCGTTACGAAAATCATCCAGCCGCAGCATTATCACCTATCTCGTCGATCACCCCGAACGATTTCGCGAGGCGTTCGCGTTGCAGCGACAAGACATGCGAAGTCTGTGGCTGGCTGCTTATCAAAGCGATCTTTGGAATCGTTGCCTGGCGACAAAGTTAAACGAATCGATCGACGACAGCCAACTTTTTTCAGTTCAACTGGCAACCGCAAAGGTTCCCTTTTTTACGGACCTGAACGACGAAGAGACTCAGGACCTGAGCGAACTGAATTTGCCCCTTCCGTCTGCTCGACTTCACCTGGACGCCGGGCCCATTCTGGATCTCTACGAAAAAGTTCTCGCCGAACAGGGACTGTCGTTGCGCGAGTTACGAGTCAAATATCCGCGCGACAGCTTTTTCTCAAAAGGAGAGCGGCACGCGATTGTCAAACCTGGCAACTTGAAGATGACCCGCACCGGAGAGGATGATCTCAACGTTGGTCGTCATCGGATGGCCCTGGAATTCGTCCTGCCTCGTGGATCGTATGCGACGATACTGATCAAGCGATTGACTCTGTCCCCGGAATAATCTGACGTATTAATGCGGGCTGGCGGGTACGGAACTACGCCGATCTTGTTCGAGAAGTTTTTCCAATTGATCGATCAGGCCCGGTTCGAGCACATGTTCGATCAGGTCCGCTTCCCGGTCAACGCGACTTGGGGCCACTTCGGCATAGTGAATCAGATACAGTTCCCATAACCGATGATTTCGAACAGCGCGGGCGGCAAGTCGCGTCCCGGCATGCGTCAGCCGCAATTGTCCGTTCGAGTCTTGTCTTAGCCAGCCTTCGAGGATTGCCGAACGCAGAAGTTCGGCGACGCGTCCTGGTGACCAGGCCCGAGCTGCGATGATCGCCTGTTGTTTTATCGGGTACGCAGTCAGGTCGGGAATTTCATGTTTGGAATCATCGCGGACAAATTCGTCCAGTGATAAACTACCTTCCAGCTCTTCATAACAGGCCCGCAGAAGGTCAAGCTGGCCTTTGCGGCGGCTTGCCGTTCGTTGTCGCCATAGTTGCCAGAAAGTCCCTCGAACGGTTCCAAACAACAGGCTGAACCCAAAGGCAACCGATCCGACCAGGACAATGATCGGGCCCGCCGCAAGCTGAGTGATCGTTGCACTGAGCAGTACACCGATCGACGAACTTACGCCGCCGATCGCCCCGGCAATCAGCACCATCGGCCCCAGTCGATTACTCCAGAATCTCGCTGCCGTTGGTGGGATGATCAGCAATGCCACGACCAGCAGCAGTCCGACACTTTGCATGCCGATTACGGTCACCCCCACGACCAGTCCAGTGAGAAGGAGATCGAGTCGTTTGACTGGCCAGCCGAGCGCGGCCGCGTAGTCCTCGTCAAAGCAAAGGACGGCAAATTCCTTGAACAACACAAAACAGACGACCAGAACGACCGCGCTGGCACTCGCAATCAAGGTCACATCCATCGCGGTCATGGCCGCTGCTTTACCGAAAATAAAATCGCCGAGTCCCGCAGCGCTTCCCGTTTTCATCCCTTGAATGATTGTCAGCAGCACGATCCCGGCACCGAAAAACAGGCTGAGTACAATTCCGAGTGCGGCATCCTCTTTGATCAGACGCGTCCGCTGAATCAAATTTGTCACGATGACACCGCATGCGGCTGAAAGTGATGCTCCCGCCAGTAACCAGGGGAGCGATTTTCCGGCCCCGGGTGAAACCGCTTCCACCGCCAGGTACGCGATGCCGATACCCGGCAGCGCCGCGTGGCTGGCGACGTCGCCAACCAGCGCTTTTTTCCGCAGAAGCATAAAAGTCCCGACGATCCCACTGCACATCCCAAGCAGTAGCGTCCCAAGCAGAACGATCCGGGTGTTGTAAGCCATATACGGAGCACGCACGGATTCGGTCAGATCAAGTAATCCGGCAATCCATACAAACTCGAGCATTCCGTTTTGCGCCAGTAGAGCTGTCAGCATCTTTACTCTTAATCCAACCCCAACGATCAAATTTCTATCAGTCTCAATCCGCAATCACAAATCTGATTGAACTACCGATCAAGTCCCTTCTTGGGAAACCCGAATGACGGCGTCATCATGGGATTTCCGTTGTGACCGGTTTTCTGCCTTGGACTGTCACATCCTACAGAACTTGCGCTGATCTTACCGGTATCGCAAGTGAACTACTTGCCCAAGGACTCCTCGGAAAAAACGACGAAATAGTCGTTAGCGACAGCCCTGTTTCGATCATTTGGCGGGGAACGGGGCTGGTATAAAAATTTTTGATGAAATTTCGACACTTGACTTCACATCGTGCAACTCACATGATCAATCTACTCTGAAATTACTGTGATTGCGCGGGCACCACCCGCGAAAGTTTTTAGCGATAGATGGATATCGGACAGGAAACTGACAATGGCACCGAGTCAACGATTGGATATTGATGAAGTTGGCGACGTAACAGTTGCCAAATTTGTGGACAAGAAGATTCTGGATGAAGCGAACATTCAGGCAATCGGCGCTAACCTGTTCGCGCTGATCGACGAGGACGGACGCAAAAAAGTTGTTCTCGATTTCAGCCTCGTCGAATACCTGTCCAGTGCCGCACTCGGCAAATTGATTACGCTGGATAAAAAGGCCAAAGCGGCCAAATCAAAACTGCGTCTTTGCTGTATTAAGCCAGAAATCTACGAAGTATTTGAGATCACCCGGTTGAACAAAATCTTCGATATTAAGGCAACGCAAGAAGACGCTCTCCAAGGTTTTTAAGACGTGAAGCCACTCAACGATCAGTTCAAGGTTGAGATTCCCAGCGATTATGAATCCGGGCAGGCGGTCGTTGAGCGAATCATGGCCGAGGTCGGGCAGGCGGGGTTTTCGTCGCGAGAGGAATTCGGGATTCGTCTTTCCGTCGATGAAGCGGTGACGAATGCCATCAAGCACGGAAATAAACTGAGTCCCGACAAGACGGTTCGGATCGATTTTCAGCGGACAGATGCTGGCATTCGAGTTGAGATCGAGGATCAAGGCTCGGGTTTTCGCCCGGAAGACGTCCCCGATTGTACAAAAGATGAAAATCTTGAATCTCCTAACGGACGCGGTTTGATGTTGATGCGTGAATTCATGACGCGAATCGAATTCAGTCCCAAGGGAAATCGGGTCGTGCTTGAGAAATTGCATCAACGCTGATTCGAACGGCATCGCTTCGTGAAATAAAGATGGCCAAACGTGTTCGGACGACCCGCCGACTGGAAGTCTGGCTGAAAGACACTTCCGTTGCGTTGTTTGTGCTCAATGCCAGTCGACGACTTGTGTTCTTCAACGCGGGTTGCCAGCAGTTGACTGGATGGACACCGCCTGATG
>JBAXBD010000403.1:0-6025 GCA_037142165.1 Schlesneria sp.
GGAGCGGCACTGGTCTGGTTTGCCGCTATGTTATGAGATGCGAAATTGTTTCCCTGATTGGCGAGCGGAAATGAATCGGCGGGCGTTACGGACCCGATCACAACAGGTCCCGCTGACAAAAGGCGCCGCGATTCAAGCCGTTCAACAATCGATGAAGCCCCCGGCGATTCCCTTCGGCGCCGGCAAGTGGCGGTACGGAATGTCTTCCCTGCCAATCGTTGAAAAAGAGTCGTCAGCCATGGGTTTAGTCGCATCGTTGTTGCCGATCGGATCAATTTAATTCGATAAGGGATGACGTTTCCAAACGATTCTTTAACCTAATGAGCACAAGAACCGTTAGCAATACGATGTATTAATATTGCTGCAAAATTGCTGAAAATGATTATCCAGAGTCGACGAAACGATCGCCATGTCAGTCTGACTCGATCTCAGCGAAGAAGTTTGACGATCAGCGCGATCGTTAAACCGCCATACACGATCGAACAGGCCACCAGGCCGATTCGTCGCCAGAGAGCGGGGCGCAGTTCCTTCGGTAGAAATTGTGTGTTCACCCGCAAGATCTGCAACGACGCAATAGCCATGATAGGACAGGCGATGACCCCAAGTACTTCGAATAGCTGGATCACTGTCCCGAATCGAACTGCAAACACGGCCCATGTTGTCAGGATCATTAAGAGTGTCGCATACAGTCGGCTTTCAGGCCATTTGCGGATGCGGGGAAACGCGACCCAACTAATGTCGGAAACCATGCGGACGAGAACGTCGGTGTTGCCCAGATGCGTTGAAAACAAGATCCAGAAGCCATTCAAAAGTGCCAGATGCCAGAATCCCGACCAAAGCCGCTCGGACATGAACTGAGCCTGATAAGTCCCCGCTGCCATCCCTTTCAGTTCGACATCAGCCGGGATGAGCGCCGCAGCCAGATTCACGTTCAAGAACATGCCGAGGATGCAGCCAAATGCCCACAAAGCCACTTGATCAAGTACCGTGTATCTCCACCAGACGTGCCAGCGACGCATGTTTTCAGGCGTGATGGGAAACGTTGTCCCGATGGGTTTAACCGGTGTGTGGTCGTCCGTCAGCGCATTCCCAATAGCACCCGACAAAGCGCCCATACCAAATCCCTTGTCGCGAAACCAATTTGAGATTGCCAGGTTTCCCAGTCCGCCTGAGCCTGCTGTTGCCGCAAATGTTGCGAGCAATACCAGTTCAATATGACCATGCGTCGGCTGTAATCCGATGAACCCTTCGACAGTCTTTCGCCAGTCATCAAACGGGACAAACAGGATGTTCACTGTGATCAGAAAGCCGAAAATGAACACAATCATGGCCCATGACAACCGCTCCAGAACTCGTTCGATTGATTTGCCCGACATCAGCAGGCCGACCGTAAACAGGATGACGCCGGTTGCGATCCAGTGCTGGATCGCGACATCCTCGTCACCCTTCGGCAGACGTCCGAAGAATTCGGCGAACAGAACTGCACCGCAAGCTGCTGCCAATGCTGGCGTCGCTAGCTGAGCGACGCCAATCAAAATATAGAACCAGGCCCAGAACAGCTTGCCCGGCTTAAGTCGCATAAAGCCGGTAACAATCGGTTCGCCGGTATATAACGTGTAGCGTATGGCTTCCAGATTAAAAATCGTTTGCAGCACCACAGCGACGGTCGCAATCCAGAGAATGCCTCGACCAAACTCTTTTGTCGCGAGTGGCCCGGCAATCCACTCCCCTCCTCCGATGGCGGCGGCGAGTAAAATCGCACCGGGACCAATCGTCTTGAAAAGGTTGATCAACCCAAACGGCAGCGGCTCGGGCAAGTCGGCTCGATCCCACGCGGGAAGGCAACCTGGATTCTGTTGGTCAGTAGCGGCGATGGGCGAAGTGTCGGCATTCACGTGTGAGAACGCTCCAGAAGGGTTTCTATTCGCAAACAAGAATCGATTGCGACAGAATGTACCGTTCCGATGTTTGCAATCCCAGCGACTTTTGCTCGGCGTGTGCTACTGGAGTGCGTCTTCGCTCGCCAGTCCTCTTCAATCACTAAAAGCTGATTGAAAACACTGGCGGCTCAAAACTGCCGCAACTGCCACACGGTCAAATCCTTCGTGATGTTGTGCTACTGAGCACATCCCTGTAACGGGACCGCAACCACCATTTCCAATTCTTTGGAAACGTGAGGAGCGAGAACTTCTTTCACTGGCTTCGTAGGAACCTGCTCCACGGGCATCGCGAGGTTCCTGCGCGTTGATGGTCGGACGAACCGCCTCCACACAGTATGAGCCAGTTTTTGCACGTCAAGTTTGAGCGCGCCAGAAAGTCGCACCGTTGACCACATTGATGCTGCTGAGGCATTCGGATAATGGCAGATAAACCGGCGGACAAATCGAGGTCGAAAGCGGCTCTTGAAATGATACTCGCCGGGCATGTCAAAAAAGGCGGAAGCGTAATTGAAGCCGAATTGCAGGCAACGGCGGATGATCCAACTGTCCCTGGGCAACTGTTCGTATCGGACTGCAGGGCACAGGCACAGAGAGACCGAAAGTATCCCTTCACGCTTCAAATTCTCGACCGCCTGATGAATCATGAACGGCACAATACCACGCGGAGCGTCCAGTCGATGGCGGTACGTGTCGATCGCATATTGTTGACCGCCATCGAAAGGCAGGCAGATCAAGAAGCCTTCGATTCGTCCTTCGCCACTCTCGGATCGAGCGACAAACAGTCGACGACGATCCCAGCTTGGGGGGGCGACGCTGCCGTTGAAGAACTTCACATCTCCTTGCTGAGGTTTGGTCGAAAGGCACTCGGTCGTGACGGAGCGGATTTCATCCATCAGTTCCGACCACTCCTCTTCGGTGTAATCGTCTCGACAACATTCCGTCACAACCGCCTTTTGCCGCCGACAGTAGTTCGCCTGCCGTCTGACCCATTCATAGTCGTGACCAGCCCAGGTGATTTTGGGAAGGTCGATCAGCGGTTCTTCGCCCCACTTGGTGACTTGAAACCCATGTCTACGAAAAATTGGGAGATCTGCCTCGCCGATATTATAGAACGTAGCAACGTAACGGTTCTCTTGAACAAACTCAGCAAACTCGCGCAACAGAACCGACCGACGCTCGATCGGCCCAAGCAGGCCCCCCTGCACATGTACAAACCGGCCAACTTTGGCGTACGCCACGACACTACTCCGGTCACTCGACCAGAACTGCTTGAGGTTCCCTTCTGTCGAAAGGTAGCTGTCGTACGCTTGTCCGTGCTGAAAGGCCATTTCTTCAAGGCGTTTCAGCAAACTCACCGGTTCTGCAACGGCAGAGGAAGTTTCGGTTAAGATTTTTGAGCATCCTTACTCGAACGGCAAACGAGGGAACGCGGATGCCGGCTTCCTGCCTGGCATCATTTTCGCGCGGCCTCCCAATTGAGTTTTCTTCGACAAAAACGGTTATGACGATCATCAAAGATCTTCGGTTTTGGGCACAATGTAGGGAGCCCGGTACTCACGCGTCAGCATTTTGTTCGCATCTTCCGAGCGCGCGCCCTTAAATTCTTCCTTATCGGTCAAAGTTAACTTTGGACCAGCCGTGATCTTGGTGGTTTCCAGGTCAACCTGGTTTTCCCGCAGGTGCTGCTGGAATCGATCGAGCGTCTCCAATTTTTCCGCATCACCGGCAAAAGTTGCCGCAAGCTCTTTCACAGAAATCGGGGTGCCCAGTCGGTATGAAATGTTCCCGACGTGGCACAACGCGCTCGACAAGTGTCCTTCCAGGATGTCTGCGTTCAGATCTTCTTGATTGCGACTGCGAACCGCTTTTACGAAGTTGGCGTAGTGATGCTTGTCACCACCACCTTCAAATTTGACTCCGGTTGGTTTTCCGGCCAGGTCCAGTACAACACCCCCGCTGTAACTCGGGACAACCATAATCCCCTTAGAACCGTAGAAGATGACGCCAACGCCCGCGTCGACGGTTTTCTTCATTCCATCTTCTTCGTATTCGTATCCGTACTTCCCGGTCTTCAAGCCACGAACTTCAAACACCAGTTGTTTTCCATCGGGAAAGCCATGAATGGAAACTTGTGTGTTGGCGGTTTCACCTGCGTCTTCGTAACCGAATCGTCCGCCATAGCTTTGGACTGAGTCACCAATGGTTGTCTCCCCGAGACCCCAGCGAGCGATATCCATCTGATGGATTCCCTGGTTACCCAGGTCGCCGTTGCCATAGTCCCACATCCAGTGCCAATCATAGTGCAATGACTTGCGACTGAGGGGTTTAATCTCGGCGGGGCCTGACCAGATGTCGTAATTCACACTGGCAGGGACATCGTAATTCCCTTTCGGTCCGATCGAGCCACGCGGCTTGTAGCACAGTCCCCTGGCCAGCTTAATCTCGCCGATTCCACCACCATGGATAAAGGCAATTGCCTCCCGCATTCCAGGGTTGGAACGACTTTGAGTCCCCGTCTGGACGATGCGTTTGTATTTGCGAGCCGCTTCCACCACGCGGCGTCCTTCGCTTACGTTATGGCTGACTGGTTTCTCGACATAGACGTCTTTACCCGCCTGGATTGCCCAGATGGCCGCCAGCGAATGCCAGTGATTTGGGGTTGCCACGCTGACAATATCAATAGATTTGTCTTCAAAACACTTCCGCATGTCGGAGTAAAGCGTTGGTCGCTTGCCTGTCTTCTTTTCGATTTCATCAGCTCGGTTGTTGATCATCGTTTCATCGACATCAACCAGAGCGGCGATCTCACAATCTTCCCGTTCGCCAAAACCGGCGATGTGTGAGCCACCGCGTCCCTTCACCCCCACCACAGCCACGCGCAGTTTGTCGCCTTTGGTGGCAGCGGCATCATCGGCAGCGAACGATTTGGTGGAGCTTGCCAAACTAAGAGCTGCCGTCGCGAACATCGATTTTTCAAGAAACTCACGGCGCGAGAAATTCGTCATGGCTGAGATCCTCATGGTGTCTGTGATGAAAGTGGTCGAACTCAGGTTGATAAACAGACCGCCAGTGTAAACGCCGCCCGAGGCGACTCGCAACCGGACAAAGTCACCGATTCTCGAATCCAGCCGATTAACGGGATCGGGTCGTGTGAGGTTCACCGCAGGAAAACTTGTCCTCGGCAAACGGATCTTTCGCCTTGGTTTTTCCCTTCATCATCGATTGGCAGCCGACGAGCCAAGTCAAGGCCAGGCAAATCGTCAGCCAACGAACGGTCAATGGAAATCGTTCTGAATGTCTGGATTGAAAACGTGTCATGTTCGTTCCTCTGGCTTTGGTTTCAGGTCAACCTTTTACGAGAATCATCGCTATCACGGCCGACGTAATCGCCGATTGAAAATCTCGGGGTCAAACGGATCAAACGGTTGTAAGGCGGGTGTTGCTTCGGAATCGCTGGGGTCAGACGCGATTTCGCGTGGTTTATTCAGTTTGCTCAGTTTGGACATGGTTGAGCCGCTCGCAGGAATCACTTCGTTTGTATCCTCTTGCGTCGTCGAACTCTCCATTTCATGACTCGCAAGCGCTGCTTGAGTGACCCGAGGTTTCGTGGTCTTTGCGTTCTTTTTTCCCGTAATCTTAGGCATCTGCTCAAGCTCGTTCGCTTCTGCCTGTTTCTCACGAGCAACGGTTAATGCCCACGACCGTATTAACTTAAATTGATCGGATGCTGCAGGCCCCGAGAAGATTGCTCCCCTGCCCCCATGACCGCCTGTCGAAAGGCTGAGCAACTGGCTTTTACCGACATCGTCGAAGTCGATATATCGCATTATTTCAGCAAGATTTCGTTCAGAAGTTTGACGAGATCCGTTACCGCCGCTTCTGGCGTTGGAAAGACGAAAATCGTTTGCGGCGTTGTTTCCATGGCACGAAGCGTTCCCGCATTTATTGAGAAGGATTGGCTGAATCCGCGACGTGAACAGCGTTGCTGTCTCACGCGATAAGCCGCCGAGTGATTCCACATTCGGCTGCAGGAATCCGTCTGATGTTTTGAGTGGGGCAGGCGGTGCCACGGCAGGAGGAAGGCC
>JBAXBD010000404.1:0-6009 GCA_037142165.1 Schlesneria sp.
GGTTTTGCCTGATAACGCCTGCTGAATACTCTGGTTCATGCGCATGGCTGCAAAGCCCTCTGTTGCCTGCGCCAACTGCTTGCTGGCAGCCTCGATGATAGACGCGTCGTCTGTCTCCAATGCGCGCAACGCCCGAATCGCCTCATCAATGGCCCCCCGCTCGGTTGGTCCTAGTAGTTCACCATCGGCTTGCAGGGCACTGTGGGTCGCAAGAATCAATCGGTCTGCGTCCACCCTTGCTTCCACCAGCGCACGCGAACGCATGTCCTGCTCGGCGGTTGCAAAGCTGGAGCGTTCACATTTCCAGAATTCGGTGAGCCAGAATTGTGGGCGATTGCCGGACCCGTCGGTGGCATGGGACTGTGTGCCATGGGTGGCGACATGGATGGCATCGGCATGTTTGCATGCGCGGCCGATGGTTGTGGCGCTGGCTGCTGAGGTACTGTCGCAGTCAAGGATGTTGTTGCGGGTGCTACCGCTGGCACCGTCTGATTTCCACCGCGATTGCTCATCAACATCAGTGCGAGTCCCAAAACGGCAACTCCGCCTGCACCAGCGCCAATTCCGATGATCATCGGAGAAATTCCAGCAGATTTACTGCTTTTCCCCTTGGTTTTTTTGTTTCCTGAAGCACGGCGGGGCAATTCCTGCTCTTCGGCCTCGAGAGGTACGCGAACCCCTTCACCACAAGCAGGACATTTCACCCGTTTTCCCGCTGAAGTTTCGTTTGCAGAAAACTCATGTGAGCAGGATCCACAACTGACGGGAATTCTCATGGCAAACTTTCTGGGAAGAACGCTACTCAAATTTTCAAAAACCAGGTTGTACGCCTCGAATTGCAATGAGAGTTTGGATTCGGTGGCAGCCAAACTTTTGAATTGAAACAATAAGACAATTGACGATTCAGGCTGAAATAGAATGATGACAAGGTGAAGTCAGGGAATCATGCTAACAATCGGGATCGTCAGATTCCAATTATTGTCAAACACTTCAGACAAATTGTTAAAACTTTCGATCTCGGAAGCCTGTTCGTTGCGTTTGGCTTCAACTGCCGTTTCCGTTAACCATATTCGGTCGAAATGTCATCGATGTCAGTAAATCAACAAGTCTGCGAAATCTTCATCAAACTTGACGAACGATCATGCACGACGGTCTGATGGGATGCTTTGCCGTACTCATCTTCCGCAGGATTGAAATCGATGGAAATTCATCTCCAACCCGAACCGAAACTTCAACCTCGTTATTGGGCTTTGGGGTTGATGTTGCTGCCGATCGTACTGGTCACGTACCTTCCCTGGTGGGTTCGCATTCTGGCGTGTGTTTTGCCGGTTGCACTGACGGGAACGTATCGAGTTTCGACGGTCAATGGCGATAAGTTTCGAACCCAACTCTACTTTGGATTCATGCCGCTCAAACCAGAAAAATGCAATCTCCCCGGCGTGATCTATGTCGAAACGAAATACAATTCCGTAGGACCGGGGATTTGGACCTTTTTGTTGCTCGGGCCCCTGCAATTCATTTTTGGCTTCATTTTCGACATGCTGATACCGGCACTTGGGGGTGCCTATGAAATATGGCTGATCACAGCCAAGGGACGCGAAATCGCTGCGTGGCAGGGCTTTGACCAGAATCACTTTGAGGCCAACGTCGCACTTCTCGCGGCCAGATCCGGTGCCGAAGTCCGAGGAAGATCGCGGTAACTTTCCCAAACACTTTCTTCGCAGGTCAGAAAGCCTTCTTCACGATCAACGCGAAGCCAGGAAATGCTGGAAATCTTACGTATTACACCTCAATCGACAGACGAAAGCCCTGTGCCTTGCTGTTGCCTCGACACGCAACCGACTGACTCAACGCGAGAGCGACACCGCGACCTCTAACCCATCCCTCATCGCGCAACCGCCTGATCGAATGCTCCAACGCGCGATAGACGTCCCCACCCATAATCCATGCTTCGAGGCACACGCGACCGATCAATTGCCCCAACGCGCGATCGATTCCCCCACTCAAAACCCATCCCTCATCGCGCATCAAAATCATTTGCGGCCGAAGACCATGATGGTGATGTCGTCGTTTTGGGCTCGTCCGTTGGCGAATTTGCGTACGTCGGCGAGGATGACTTTTCCCAGCGCATCGGCGTGACCGCCGGTACTCGCCTCCATCAGTCCGCGGAGACGATCGACGCCGTAAAGGTTATTATCCGGATTCATCGCTTCGCTGACACCGTCGGTATAGATAACGCATGTTTCGCCCGGTTCGATTGTGCGGGTCATGACTTCATAGGGGTATCCTTCCATCACGCCGATCGGGACTCCGATGATTTCTTCACCGAATTCGACAACCGTTCCGTCTGTCTTACGGATCATGATCGGCATGTGTCCGGCGATGCCGATCGTCATCTCACCCGTCGCAATGTCGATGACACACAACACAAAGGTGACAAATCGGCCCTCGACGGCGCGAGTACACATCTGGTTGTTAATGCGATTAACAGCTTCGCAGACATCCCCAACGAAGGTCATGACGTTCGTCACAACGGTCGCGATTCGGGACATCACGAGAGATGCGGGAACCCCCTTGCCTGCCACGTCTCCGAACGCGAGACAGATCTTTTTGCCATCTTCGACAAAAAATGCATCATAGTAGTCACCACCAACAGCCTGAGCGGTATCGTACGAGGCGAAGAATTCCCAGCCATCAGCAGAAGGCAACTCGGTGGGCAGCAGCGATCGCTGGACTCCCATCGCGATGTCCATTTCTTTGTCCTGTTTCTGCTTTTCCATAGCTGTCACAAGCAATTTCGCCTGTTCGTAGCTCATTGCGGCCTGCCCGGCCACGGCCATCAGCAGATCAAGATCGTCTGGCTGAAATTGATTAAACGGGTTTTGAGTGTCGATATTGATGACACCCATCGGATGGCCTTCGGTACTCAACATCGGTACGCACATCATCGAACGGATCGTGAGATTCGCGATCGATTCGCTCGCCTCAAACCGTGAATCATTCGAGGCGTCAGAGGACAGAATGCCCGTTTTTTCTTCAAGTACTTTTTTGAGAATTGTTCGGCTGAGTTTAACAGTTTCATCATCCCCGGCTCGCCGATGCTTCATCGCACGCGGGATCATTTTACTGGTGATCTCGTCTTTCAAAAGGACGCAACCCCGGTCGGCATGAGGGAAAATATTGAAAAGCGTGTCCAGAATTTTTGGTAACAGCGAATCGATATTTGCCGTGCCGGCAAGTGCCTTGCTGATTTCAAGAACCCCCTTCAGCTTGGCTTCCGGTTTCACTTCCAGATTACCAAAACCGGTCGCCCTGCCGGTCATCATGGTGGATTCGTCATCATCGTCATCGACTTCGACATTAAACGTTTCACCAATCTCGTTTCGAGAAGAAGTCAACTTTGAAGGCGCAGGTCGTGGGGGAGCAGCAGGACGGACATCACCCCCCAAACTATTCTCGAAACGCAAGAGAACAGGGCCGAGCTTAATTCGATCCCCGTGCTTGATCGATTTGGGGCCTTCGATCTTGCTTCCGTTCACGAACGTTCCATTGCCGCTCCCCATATCTTCCACGAGAAACTCATCGGCATTCTTATAGACTCGCGCATGCCTGCGCGACACCATCCCCGATTTGATTTCGAGGGTGCATTTTGGATCTCGCCCGAGTATTGCCTCATCGGAAGAGAGTTCGATCGTCGTTGCTTGACCATCGAGCAGAAGTATCAAATGCGCCATGTCACGGCCCCGAGCGTTTTAAGGATGTCGATTTCATTGAATGACGGTGTGTCAGCGAATTCTAAAGCGCGTTCCGTTGAAACGAAAGCATCCTTCTTCATTCAACGTTGAAAATCGACTCAACGTTCCCGCGCAATACCTGTCGCCCCAGCGCAAGAGCTTCGTCTTCGCTCCACTTTCGAGCAACGACGAAATCTTGAGCCAGTACTCGCGCCAGGCATTGTCGATACATGCTGAACTTCGGCCACGCAAATTCAAGCTTGTACATATCGCTGTAGTAGCCGATCTGCTTGTTACGCGGGACCGCTTGCAAACGCGCCTTCGTGTCTAATTCAATGTACGCAGGGATATTAGAATACCACCAATGTGCGTTCGTCACGACGTTCGGGAAGATCCAACTATAGCTGACCAGTTCCTGGTTGCTCGTCTGCGCAAGCACTGAAACAGGAAATGTGACCTGAGGAAATGCATTGAACAGATTTTGATACTGAATCAACGAGACCCTCTGGTCGAACAGGTCTTGTCCTTGAAAAACGCCTGTCGGATAGACGCGCCTGTTGACCCCGATCATCAGGTCAAACGGGAGCTTGAACTCGGCACAGAATTCGGCGATGGTCCAGAAAATCCAGTTTTGACCGACTCCTTTTGATTCAGATTCGGCCTCAATGAACGATGCACTGAAATGACGCTCGTCCTGATCGCCGCTTGTGGGAAGACGTGGCGCGAAACTCGGTGGCAGGCTGATGGCACAGGCCTTCACACCGTGCCGAACGAAGTGCTCGAACAACTTGCCGATTGCCTGCCGAATTTTTGCAGGACTGGTCGGCTCGATCCCTGTCGCCCTGGCTAATCGCTCACGGACGGCGGGATTTGTGAAATGAAAGACAAGTTCGTCAGTTCTTAAACACGGGATATATCGTTTCGTATCAAACCCTGTCAGTGGATCGTCGAAATCATTCGTGAGGAAAACTCGCTCGATCCCAGATTGCCTCAAGCACTGATCTTCCCAGTCTTTTTCGGCCATCTTCGCTGCCGCTTTGTCATACAGCGACTCCCAGTTTGATGCCGTAATCCGTTCGTCCGTGAATCCAAAAAACTTCCGGCACAATTCCACGAGCCAGCTGACCTGAACGGTATTGTCCAGATTCTTAAGCGATTCAACGAGACGCCCGACTTTTGTTTTCGGATCAAGCCCTGGTTCTTCAATATGAGATTTGGACATCCCCGAGGAGTGAGCCAATTCTGTGTAATAATGGTACCCCATGATGTCCGCCAGTGTTTTTGAGGCGGGCGAATGGGGATTAATGTGCGTGTGCGGATCAATAAGGACGATATTCGTCAGTTCAGCGCATAACCGCTGCGCGAGCAACTCGGACATTGTATGCCTCTGTCATTTCACAATGTTAAAACGGGCTTTCAAACGTGTCGGCAGTGTGGCATCTGGATTCTCTGGATGCAAATCAAACGGAGATAGCAGGCATCATTTCCAACAAAAGCGCCGAAGCGACAGAGTCGTGTTAGCTTGATTCTCGCCTGAAATGAGGACATGCTGAACTGCACTCGGATCTGGTCGTTTACAAGGAATTGCCTTGAATCCCGCTGACGTTGACGAATTACATGAAATGTTTCTCCGACTTGGGATCGCAACTCTGCTCGGAGCAATACTTGGCATTGATCGAGATCTGCACCGAAAGCCAGCGGGAATTCGAGTCTTGGCGCTTGTCAGCATGGGAGCCGCAGCAATCTCAATGGTCAGCGTGATCGTCATGCCGGGCGACGAAACCCATCCGGGTGACGGGGTTCTGCGGACGGTTCAAGGGGTCCTTTCAGGAATCGGATTCCTTGGAGCCGGCGTCATCATCAGAGCGCAAGGAAAAGATGAGGTCCACGGACTGACAACCGCCGCATCGATTTGGGTGACCGCAATCCTCGGGATGATTTGCGGATTGGGTCAATGGCGACTCGCCACTTGTGCATTCGGGCTGGCGTCGGGAATCCTGCTCGCTGGTCGCTGGGTTGAGCAGCAAGTGTTGCGCTATGCTCCTGCGCCCGAATCATTGCCGTCAAACGCCGGCACGTTTCAGAATACCAACGCCATTCAAAAGTTGACGGAATCCGAGTTTCCTGACGATTGACGTACAGAGGTTCAAAATCCGTTCCATGGCGACATGTTGAGAATGTCGGTTTTTGTCGTTTGGGCGCGCAAGATGTTGTGTAGCAAGGGCTGAAGCCATGCTACAACCTTACCACAGCGAAAATTGTAGGTGCCACTGGC
>JBAXBD010000405.1:0-6009 GCA_037142165.1 Schlesneria sp.
GGATTTCTCTTCTCTTTGCCTTTAAGATTGGGTTGCGGGCGAAGACCGCGCTGGGATCTTCGTGTCTTTCGTGGTGGCTTGACAGTGGGCCGCTTGGCAGTTGAATCCATGTATCGTCCCAAAGTCACGGCGAAGGTTTTGGACTCGGCTGATTGATCAATTCGAGTTGTGCTCTTGCCTCCTGGTCGTTCGGGTTTATTTGTATGGCCGCTTCAAACTGTTGGCGTGCGGCTTCCTTAACACCCAGTCGGAAGAGAACTAATCCGAGGTTGACTCTGGCATTAGCGTCTTTCGGCTGAGCATCAACAACCATCTGCAGATTAAGACGAGCTTCGTCCAGTTTTCCAAGTTCCGACAGTGCCAGACCAAGATTTGTTCGCGTCGGTAAGTCTTCAGGTGCCACTTGCTTTGCCTGGACAAATTGAAGTCTGGCTTGTTCAAAGTTTCCGCCGCGCGCGTAAATCAGGCCAAGCTGATTTAACATGTTGACGTCGCGGGGTTGCCGCTGTGTGTACAGCAAAAGATACGGCAGTGCGTCGGCTGTTTTTCGTTGCTGTTTCAACACGAGAACAAGATTACGAATTGAAAATTCATTGCCCGGGTTCAATCCCAGACTTCGCTGGTAAAAACGTTGCGCCTCTTCCAATTCCGCTCGCTGTTGATGAATCCAGCCCATGCTGCTCAAGACATCTGGTAAATTCGGATTCACTTCGATCACGCTCTTGAAATGACTATTTGCCTCGTCGAATCGCTGTTGCTGCAAGCTCAACATCCCAAGCTGCCGATGAGCTTCCCAATTATCCGGCGAAGCCGCGATCGCTCGATTCCACAGTGTTTCCGCAGATTCCCAGAAGCCGATCTGTCGAACCGATAAAATTGAAAAAACGACCAGGGCAACAGTCAGCGACGTGCCAGCGAAGAATCGTTTTGCAGGCGAGCTCCTTAACCACAACTCCAATTGCCAGACGACAGCGATCCAGAGTCCTATCTGCGGGAGGTAACTGTAACGGTCTGCGTAAGACTGAGTACCGACTTGCAACAAACCGATCACGGGTGCGAGCGAAACCACGAACCAGGCGCTTCCAAACAACAGGAATGCACGTTGGCGATGCAGGAAAACGACGAATGTCACGCACGTGATAAGTAACAGTGCCGACACACCCACAAGTGGCCAGGAAAGATTTTTCATCGGGTGCGAGTAAATCGCGCACAAGCCTGTCGGAACGAATGACTTGACGATGTACCACGCATACGCCGTGATGGCATTTCCAACACGGTAGCCAATCGGAATCCGACTGAACGACGTAAAGGCGGTCGTCGGGCCAGAGCCTTGCGCCCTGATCGTGATCAGTCCGATGGCGATGGACATCAGTAAGAGTGGCAGCTTTTCACAAATCAGCACCCAAAGTGGACGAGTCGACGTATGCAAAACGGGAAGCGATTCGTCTTTATTCCACGTTGATCCCGGCCAGATGTCAGTCATGCAAAGCAGAAAGGGAGCGGTGACGAGCATCGATTTGGAGAGCAGTCCCAACGCAAACAGGATCGCTACCAAAAAGTAACGCCAGACATTCGGTCGGCTGGAATAGGCGTGATAGGCGATTAACATCCAAATGAAAAAGAACATGCTGAGCACATCCTTACGCTCAGCAACCCACGCCACGGATTCGACGTGCAAAGGATGTACTGCAAACAGGGCCGCGACGGCGAAGCTGCGCCAGACGGATCGTGATGTAAGGTGCAGCCAGAAAAAGAGCAAGGTCACGTTGCAGATATGCAGCAACACGTTCGTGGCGTGAAAAGCGATCGGACGAATCCCAAAGCAAGTCGCATCGATCAGGTACGACAACCAGGTCGCTGGAATCCAGTTTCCGGAATCGAATGTTGTCATCGCATAGACAATGCTTTCCTTCGTTAACCCGGCTGAAACATGTGGATTTTGAAAAACGTAGATATTGTCGTCGTAGTCGACAAACCCGAGGCTTAACGCCGGGAAATAGACACCGATGGTCAGTAAAAAGAGGGTCGCCATGCATAAGAACAGGCGTTTGTCTGTCATGTCTACCTCGGTGCGTCATTATTTTAAGCGGAGAAACCGATCGTTCTGTGTAGCAACCACTTGATTGAATGTCCATTCGTTGCCCGGAGGGCAAGGCTGAAATAGTGAAATGCCCAAAGTCGTGCTTGGATAATTCCTGTTGCGCCTGATCAACGGCATGGCGATCGAAAAATGGCGTGGCTTACGGTGAACATCGCAGTACGGGACTCATTTCAAGCTTGATCCCTCTGTTCTCGATACTGCCGGATCGCACGTCGTCCTGTCCGAAATGAATCGATCAGTGAATCGATCGGCATTTGGACGGGCGTGCGGCTCGTCGAGGAGATCCTGGTTAGAGCCAGGCAGTTGCTTCGATCGACGACAAATGATTGACGTCTTTCAATGCGGGTTCCGTCCTTCGATTGAAGCAGCGGGTGCGCCAATTCACTAACGTGGAACTCCAGCCATTGGATCAAAATAATTTCGGCGAGTGCTGCGTTTGATTCGACGTCGGGCCGAACAGGAACCTCGCCAGCGACAGCATCGCGAACGTCTGCAATCGGATACGATGACACCGCTGGGACTCGATCCGTTTGTCGAGTTTGCGAGCGATGGTTAAAGTTAACTCAGAAACAGCTTTTGGTTTTAAATCGGGGATGCCTGTGCTTGCTGAAGACGAACGTATGCAGCAGTCTCGTGATCGATCCGAGAACTGGCAACGCTGGGGACCTTATCTTTCTGAAAGACAATGGGGAACTGTCCGCGAGGACTATTCGCCCAATGGAGACGCCTGGACTTATTTCACCCACGAGCAGGCGCGAAGCCGCGCTTATCGCTGGGGCGAAGACGGTCTGCTGGGAATCTGCGACCGACAGTGCCGCTTGTGTTTTTCGCTGGCGCTCTGGAATGGCCGAGATCCGATTCTCAAAGAACGTTTGTTCGGTCTGACCGGGCCGGAAGGGAATCATGGCGAGGATGTCAAAGAGATGTACTTCTATCTCGATTCGACACCAACGCATTCGTACATGAAAGCCCTTTATAAATATCCGCAGGCGGAATTCCCTTACGCAAAGCTGATTGAAGAGAATCGCCGTCGAACCCGGTTTGAACCGGAGTATGAACTTGAAGATACGGGCGTCTTCGATAAACAGCGATATTTCGATGTCTTTGCGGAATATGCCAAGGCTTCGTCGGATGACGTGTTGATTCGAATTACAATCGCAAACCGATCCAGCCAGTTGGCACCAATCCATCTGTTGCCGACGTTGTTTTTCCGAAACACATGGTCCTGGGGGTGTACTCACGAAGGGTGCGAACGAAAACCAATCATCACGCGTCATGCCGACGGATCGTTTTTGGCCGATCACGTTACTTTGGGACGCTACCGGCTCTTTTGCGAACAAAGTTCGAAAGCACGTCCTGTGTCCTTTCTGTTCACGGAAAATGAAACGAATACCAGTCGTCTGTTTGGAGCGTCTGGTGATCGCCATTATGCGAAAGATGCCTTTCATGATGAGGTTGTTTTTGGAAAAGAGGGCGCCGTCAATCCCCGGTTCCGCGGAACAAAGGCTGCCCCTCACTATGTGTTCGAGGTTCCTGCGGGGGGGCAGGTGACGGTCAGGCTGAGACTCACTGCTGAAGGACAGATCTCTCGTTCTCCGCTCGACGCGAGCTTCGATGACGTGTTCGCGAAACGGATTGCTGAGGCCAATGAATTTTATACGTCAAAAATCTCCAACGCGACAAATGATGCGGAAAGGCTTGTTTCCCGGCAGGCATTCGCGGGACTTCTGTGGAGCAAGCAGTTCTATCACTATGCGGTCGAGCCGTGGTTGAATGGCGATCCGGATTTGCCGCCGCCTCCTGCCTCTCGAAAATTGGGCCGAAATCGCGACTGGATGCACTTGTTCAATCGCGACATCATCTCTATGCCAGACAAGTGGGAATACCCCTGGTACGCGGCATGGGACCTCGCCTTTCATATGGTTCCGATGGCTAAGGTTGACCCGGAATTTGCCAAGTCACAACTGATCCTGATGCTTCGTGAATGGTACATGCATCCCAACGGACAAATTCCCGCTTACGAATTCGGGTTTTCGGATGTGAACCCGCCTGTTCATGCCTGGGCTTGCTGGCGAGTCTACAAAATGACGGGACCACGCGGCGGACGAGACCGGCAGTTCCTCGCACGTGTGTTTCAAAAACTGCTCATCAATTTCACGTGGTGGGTGAACCGTAAGGACGTTAACGGGCAGCATCTGTTCGCTGGTGGCTTCCTGGGTCTGGATAACATTGGAGTATTTGACCGATCCAGGCCGATGCCGACCGGTGGACAGCTTGAACAGGCTGACGGGACTGCCTGGATGGCGTTCTACTGTTTGACCATGCTTGCCATCGCCCTGGAACTGGCACACGAAGACCCGGCCTACGAAGACATTGCTTCCAAGTTCTTTGAACATTTTGTCGCCATTGCCGACGCCATGAATTGTGTCGGTGGAACGGGGCTGTGGGATGAAGAAGACGGCTTCTATTACGATCAGTTGAAGGTCAACGGCGAGGTCCATCGTCTCAAGATTCGATCGATTGTGGGGATTATCCCCTTATTTGCGGTCCTGGTCCTCGAAGGGGACTTTTTGGAAACATTACCTGGTTTTCAAAAGCGAATGGATTGGTTCCTGGCCAATCGGCAGGATCTTGCCAGAAAGATCTCGTACTGCGAACTCGAATGTGACGATGGGACGACCCACACGCATCGGCTTCTGGCAATCCCGTCTCATCAACGACTCGAACGTGTTCTGCGGTATCTGCTGGATGAAAATGAATTCCTTTCACCTTACGGTATCCGGGCACTTTCGCGGGTCCACGACGAGCACCCGTTTTCGTTCTGGGTCGATGGCGAAGAACATCGTGTCGAATATGTTCCGGCCGAATCGACATCAGGCCTGTTTGGTGGCAACTCGAATTGGCGAGGTCCGATCTGGTTCCCCATCAACTATCTGATCATCGAGTCGCTTGAACGCTACTACTACTTCTACGGCGAATCATTCCAGGTGGAATGTCCAACGGGATCAGGCAATTTCATGTCGCTCAAAGACGTCGCCCAGGAAATCAGCCGTCGTCTGGCCTCGATCTTTCTTCCAGGCGAGGACGGCCATCGTCCTGTGCACGGCGAAAACGACAATTTTGCCAGCGATCCCCACTGGAAGGATCTTGTGTTGTTTTATGAATACTTCCACGGAGACAACGGCCGTGGTGTCGGAGCCAGTCACCAGACCGGATGGACGGCATTGGTAACACGCCTGGTCGGGATGAGGGAGAATAAAAAATCGCTTCCCGAGGATAAGCTGGAATAGTTTGACGTTGCCCCGTTTCTGCGTGCCACTGCTTGACCGTCTTCGGCCAAGCAGTGCTCTTCGAACGTTTCTGTTGAATCGTTCCGAAGCTCGCGCTCGGGAACGAGAATTTTTGAATCTCCGTTTCGCAAATCGCAAAACAGTCTGCGGCTTCCTAAGAGGGGGTCGGGTGTTCAAATTTCAAAAATGGCCATTGATTCCGCTTGCCATGATAAAGTCGCCTGACTGGCCAATTTTGAAATTTGAACACCCGACCCCAGAACATGGCGGCATCCCTTTTCGGACAAATCCCCGAGAGCGTGAGCTGTGATCGCTGGGTAGGCGAAACCCCTGCTGCGAAAAGTGGTGTCAAAGTTTGTTCGAGTTCGATCGAGTTCGACCATTCCTCGTGTTTCGTAGGGTTTGCCCGCAATTTTCATCGATTTTCGCCCTGTTCGAGTTCGATCAAGTTTGTCACAGTTCGATCGACTTCGATTGCAACGCGTGCCCCGCCCTTCAATCGCATCGCTGGCTATCCCCTCGCTGCGAGAAATGGTGTCAAAGTTTGTTCGAGTTTGATCGACTTCGACCATTCCTCGTGTTTCGTAGGGTTTGCCCGCAATTTTCATCGATTTTCGC
>JBAXBD010000406.1:0-6002 GCA_037142165.1 Schlesneria sp.
CAAAGAGACAATCCAATTCCAAATCCGCTTGATGCCGACTTTGGATTTTCGCGGAGATATTTCTCAAACAGCAATGGCTCGAAGTCGGCAGAAAACCCTTGACCATTGTCGCAGACGTGAACAATCGCTTCGCCTTCTTTCTGATCGACGTGGACGACAACCCTGCCACCCTGATAACTCCATTTGGCAGCATTCGTTAAAAGATTCTCGAAAACTTGTTCCAGACGTAATTCATCCACAAAACTCGTGATCGGAGTTTGTGGAATGATCAGCTCGAGATTCAAATTCTTCTCTGAGTACGCTTTTTGCGTTGATTTGACCGCACGCATCACAATGGCACCAATCTCGTGCGGGGCGAAATTCAAATGCAAACTGCCAGAATCGACTCGTATCGAGTCAAGAAGATCGTCCAGGTACCGACGTAGCTTTCGCATTTGCCAGTTCAGCAGCTTTTCCGCGTCGTCCTTTTGTTCCGCGGTCACCTGTTTTTGCGTGAATACCGCTAACGCGTTGTACATCACAGAAAGGGGGTTTCGAAACTCGTGGCCGACCATCGCAAGAACGTCGTTTTTTCGATTATTTGATCTCTGAAGCTTTTTATTTACTTTACGCAGCTTTTTTTGCAGCTTGAAACGTCGCTGCCGTTCCCGCTTCTGACTGTCAATGTCCTGGATGGTGACTGAAACCATTCCTCTCGAAATCGGTTTTGGACAGACCAGGCACCAGATCAATTCACCCGAGCGCCGTCGAATCTGACATTCGATGCGCGAGTCGAACGATTGCCAGACGGGAAGCCCAGAGGCCGACATTGGCAAAAACATCTCAATTGATTTCCCGCAGAGTTCCTCGCTGCCGAAGCCGAAAAGACTCGATGCGGCTGAGTTTGAGAACTGGATCTTGCCCGACTCATCAATCTCCAGAACGGTTTCGCTCAAACTGTTCAGAATATTGCAAAAACGTCGGTCCGACTCTGACATCTCCTCCAGGAACGCATAGTAGATCTGCGATTGCAGTTCTTGTTGGCGCACGCTGTCGATGGGATCGTTGGTCATCGAAATCAACTCGAAGGGATCGAAGGCAGGAATCTCGTAAGTTCATCGCTTGCAATGATGAATTTAAAAGGAAGTGACAATCGTAGATTTTCTCGACTTCATTTCTTTTCCAAGCCGAGACGTTAATAAACTACTTGTCATGACATGTGCGTAAAGCGGAAAAATCGACTCGCGATAAAACTTTGTCTCCAACTTCGACCGTCCCAAAATACAATCGTGAGGCAGGATCACTTGATAGCCATAGTCAATTCCAGATCTCGCGGTCGAGTCGACACAGAGCGATGCAATCACGCCACAGATCACCAGGGTTTCAACGTCTTTTGATTTCAGAAACTCGTTGAGTTCGGTGTTTGAGAATGCGTTTAACCCCCTTTTGCCAGGAAGTTCGGTAATCTCATCACCATACGACTTCAATTGGGGGATCGTCTCTCCACCGGGCGTTCCACGCCGAAGAGCACCAAATTCCTTGATCGCCGCCAGGATGCCGATTGGACGATCCAGCTCGGAATAGTCGGGGGAAAAGACAATCGGTGTGCTGACCACGGGCAATTCTGCGGCAATAAAGGCGTCAATCAGACTCATCGTCCGCTGAAGACAGTCTGGCATGACATCTCGCTCTTCGATCATCGTATAAAGGGCACCCCCTTCATCGAAATAATCATTTTGAAAACCAATTAGAACAAGTGCCGATTTCGCAAGTTTCATTTCCGACATACCCCCTGCAATCGAGATTGGATTACCTATCCCCGCTCACCTGATGTCCGCACGTGACGGACACTTCTCAACGAAAGTGAGCCATCTTGATTATTCAACGTAATTGGTACTCAACTCATTTCGACGAACATCGACGAGTCAGCGCTCATTCGTTTGTTCGTTCGTCGAAAATCGGTATACATGCTTTGTGCAATAAATGTGTTACCGTTCGGAAGCCACACACGTGGCCACCCCACGAACCACACATCCAGACTCCACGAACAACGCCCAATCGAAAGCGAGCGATAGATTCAGCCCCATTTTTTCCGAATCGAGCAAACAAAGATCACTATGAAGCGACAGAATTAGAAAAATAGCCGCTCGGAAATGAAGGAGTTTACCTTCGTCAGATGATTTCGGAAGTAGCGAATCAGTAAAAAAACATTTTCGCTACAAATTGCGCTTTAACGCACGAAACAACGGATTCACGACGTCAGTCGTAGTCTTGATAATGTCGAGAAACAGACCAAAGGGATCGACATTCAATCACCCCTCGAAATACAAGTGCGCAACACAATCTGCTTGACGCAATCCTCAAAGCTTCTGCCGAAATAGATCAGGCAGTGAGATTGCCCTGCCCGTAAAAGACATGCATTTCGTGAAACGGCAGACGCCGTGGCGAAGTCCACGCGGGGAGCTAATGAAACCAGAAGCAATCGTCCTGCGTGCAAAAAACAACTTGCGGAACCGCTCCCTCAGGTCGTGGAAAGAGGGGGTGTATGTTAAGAGGGCATTGTCACTGCGGAGGCGGTTCAAAAAAAGCCAAATTGGCTTCGCTGGTACGCATTTCGGTAGCAATTCGATGTCGTCATTGGACAGAGCATTGCGTGAATGCGAAAAACTTCAGCGAGCGTCGTCCTATTACTTAAATTCTCAACAGTGATTGTCTATAAGTATGATGCAAAGTCTGAGTGGCAAGTACCAGAATGCAGGCGACAGGGACGTGGCCGAACTTTTCCTCAAGAAAAGAACGTCGTGTGCTCTTTTTAAAGGGCGGAATCTATCGATTGCTCGGCTTTCGATGCGTTCCGGGCTGTTGTCGTCATTAGGTGAGATTCATGCTTGGGCTTATTCGGGCGAAATATCTTTTTTTTGCGGCTTCCCTTTATCCTGAATCAGATTTAAACAAGATCGCTTTTCAGTTGGGGCTCCCACAATTTCAAAAACTTGACGAGAATACGCTCGTCCCGATCGAATCAGCTTGGAACCTGTATCACAGAGCGGAGCGCGATCATGGAATTGAACGACTCGCTCGATTCCTCGATTCGTCTTGTCTTATCAAATCCGGATACGTTGGTGTTTTCGCAAACGTCCCCAGCGTGAACACGATTCACGATGCCTTGTCCCTGATTTGCCAAAGGCTCGACGCGGAAAACAATCTGGCAACCACGCGTCTTCGTTGCGTTGCCGGTGGCGTGTGGTTAACCCGCATATTGACCGGCCCGACTCCAAGCTGGAAGTACTCTCCAATTACCACGCTGTTCTTGCTCCGCGCCGTCGTCCGGGGAATCTCGGGCTATGTGCCGCAGAACGCGAAGTTGCCAGGATATTGCCAACCGTTCGCTCCCGACCTCGAGCGATTGATCGGCGCTCGTATCACATGCAGTGGGGTGGACGTGGGCGTCTTGATCCCCGAGCACGTTGTTATCAGTCCCCCTGAGCTTATTCCAGCAAAATCGAAGACCGTTTTCGGTGACGATCAGTTTCCGTCCACTTTTGCAGACTCGGTCGCGCTCGTTCTGAAGGCTTATGGTGTCGGCCATTGGCCAACAGTGAAAGAGTTTTGCCGTCTCGTTGGAATCTCCGCACGGTCGCTCCAGCGCGGGCTTCAGGACGAAGGGACTTCTTATGGTGACATCATCAGCCGGCGACGTCTTCATGCAGCCTTCGGGTTACTCAGGAACGACGATCATTCTGTTGCATCAATCGCGAGCGATCTTGGTTTCTCGAACCAGGGAAATTTCGCAACCTTCTTCAAGAGATATGCCGGAACTTCACCCTCAGACTACCGCAAGCTTCTCAGCAGCAAAGAGGGATTCAGTGGCTTCGCCGATCTCACGGCAAATCGTGTCGAAAAGCTCGAGACGCCCATCCCCATGAGCTGAAATGCGGTCATCGTAACGCTTGTCTGCGAAAAAGAGGCAGGCATCGTGGACACCGCCACGCCTCATTCTTCTGTCTAAAGGCGGCCCTCGAAATCGACAACTGCCGGACTCGAATTGGTCCGAACATCCTCCAATCCGAATGGCCCACGACAGTCGCAACTCGCACGGGGATTGAGACATGCACCCTGTTGATCCTTAATCGATCCGGTAAGCGCCATTATTGCGGCAGTGAGAATCCCATTTTCGTCTCGTCAACTTCATCTGATCGTCTCATACACGCCGACAGAGGTTATTTCACAAGCTGATAACTAATCCACGCCAAACGCGGTTTGCTAAGCGGTCTTTTGATTGGCGAGACTGGCGGATGTTGGTTTTGTAATGACCGTCTCAAGCGACACTGAGCCCTTTGATTTCGCGCCAAGTTTTGCATTCACGCCCGTTTTTGAATTTGTGCCAAATTAAAAGACCCGGCGAATTATTTATTGATGCCTGCAAACTCATCGGTTAACATTCCTCGGCCGTTCGCCTACATCATCGACTGATCCGTTTACGCATGATTATCCGCCAGATGAAATGGTTGTACTGAGTACAAACACGGCGTCTTTTGAAAATATTATAACCGTGATTTCATTGCGCTTTTCATGACTGGATAGTCAAGCCGCTGGCGACTGCTCTTGTTGATCGCCTGATGAGATGCGTGTCGGATTCAACATAAGTGGATCACCGTAAAGTCGGCGGAATGCGGTGCAAGTGATATCGATGTCACGCAGTAGGAAATATTTATTCCTTACTTGCCGTTAACGCTTTGAACGACTGATGCACGCGACGTTCGTGTGCGATTGTTTTTTTATCGATGGGGGTAGTTGAAATGCGATCAGTCATTAAAACGATTTTTGTGGCCTTCGCCGTTGCGGTGTTGGCGGCTGGCACACCAGGTGCCTTGTGGGCTGGCAATCTCGTGCAAAACGGTCAGTTCACTTCGAACACCGGCTACGGCTGGGTGGGCCAGAATTTTGGACACGGGACCACAAGTATCTCGGTGTCGAACTGGAACAACGCAACGAATTCCAGTTTTGGCGGCCCCGGTCTAAACTGGCTGTTTAACGGAAACACACCGACCCAAAGCGTCAATTTCGATGGGAGTGCCATGGGTCTCCAAGGTTCCGTAACACGCCCCACAGGGGGAGGCAATTTCATGGCGCTCGATGGTGATCCCCAGTATCATTCGAAGATCAGTCAATCGATTTCGGGGCTCACAGTCGGTGACACTTACACGTTAACCTTCGAATTTGCAGGGGCCCAGCAAACGACTAAGTCCGGATCAGGGAACCTGACAAATTATCTGGATGTCACGTTCGGTAGCACCAGTCAAAACACGGAGACATTGACTCGTGCCAATTCGTCCAATGGATCAAACGGTGTTTTCACCGGCTGGAATTCTGTGTCGATGGATTTCGTCGCCACGCAGGCCGTCGAGACCCTCTCGTTCCTGGCGAACGGAACGCCAATGAATGTTCCGCCGATCGCCCTGCTGGGCAATATCTCGCTGACAGACACGACGCCCGCACCCTCGCCTGTACCCGAACCAAGTTCGTTATGTATGGCAGCGATTGGCTGCGCTGGGCTGGCCGCCGTCCGCTATCGTCGCCGATTGAATGTCCGGAAGCCTTGATTGCAGGCTCTTCGTTCAAAACCCAATTTGACTTGAATTGATGACACCGCGGCGAACGATTTTGCAATCGTTCGCCGTTTTACATTCAAAGAAGAAGGGCTCGCCGCAGGAATTCTGATTGACAGCTCCACCGCCGCGACCCCTTCACGGAGCGACACGAGACGTGTCGTTGATCTTGCCTGAGATGAATGCGCGGCTGCGCACTGCTGGTCCCCGCAGCGCGGCTTCCCGTTTGAATTGCTCCCTCCGTATGAAGTAACTCACCTGTCGTACGTCCGAATCATTCAAAACATCCAGCGCGCCTCCTTTGTTGTTTTGTTCGCAAGCGGCGCTTGCTGTTCGACATGGCCCAACCGCCTCGCGGAGGGATGGGTGGACGCGTTCGCACAAGGGCGTAAGAAGTGAACAATCCCGAGTGCG
>JBAXBD010000407.1:0-5967 GCA_037142165.1 Schlesneria sp.
AGCGATGAGCACCTTCGTCAGCGATGAGCACCTTCGTCAGCGATGAGCACCTTCGTCAGCGATGAGCACCTTCGGGGATTTTACCAAGTTGCGCACGATGAAAAATGAGCATCTTCGATGAACACCTCACCAATTAGTCTCATTGGTCCCATACGTCCCATCTGTCCCATACGTCCCATTCTTCCCCGCAAAAAACGCCTTTTGCTTAAGCACCTTCGTCACCGATGAGCACTTTTGTCAGCCGCGCGCAATCCCACACCGAGCCGCTTTTCGCCTCGCTTCGAATGAAATGGTTTCTAAGTTGTCAAAGACCAAAAGCACTGTATGACATCACAATACCGGAACCGCCATCGAACGCCAAAAGATGGTCGAGTATGGCAGTATGTTATAATTAAAAAACGTCAACATTAAAATAAAAAACATAAAGGGGCGTGTCAATAGAAAAAACATGAGAGGATTCTTAACGATTGGAAGGTGCTCATAAGTTGATTCCTTTCGGACACCAAGGCTGCGATACCGCTGACGCGAGTGAAGTCAGTAGAAGGTACGAAGCCGAAAATCGATGTCGAGAATAGGCTTCTGGAATAAACCCGAAGACCATCGAATATTCGGGAGGTGTGGATTGGGCTACGTCTTTATCCAGGAGGGACTGCAGTGATTAGCCGGCGGCTTAACGGAGAATTTCTCCCCTTCGATTAATCGCGCCTCGCACAGAAGCGGGGAGGGAGCGGCGTGATTGCTATTAGCCGAAGCGTCATTGCTCGTTGGGGCGTTGCGAAAAGTCGGGTCTGGGGCAACGTTTCAAGAGATCGGCTGGACGCCGATCCGCCTGCGCCGATGGCTGCGGGTTAAATTAATCCAGGACGTGTTTTCTGTTTGAAAAAATCCTGCGAGCGGTTCCCTTTCCGGCCAAATCGCTTATTCGCTCTTTTGTGGCTGGCTTTCCAGAACCGTTTTCAACGCCGCACGAAGCTGTTCATCGAACCGGGCACCCCCTCCTACAAACAGCCGAGCGACTTTTCCTTCGCGGTCGATAATCACCGTTTGCGGGATCGCCGTCGCGCCGTATTTCTCGGCAATCCGGCCATTCTTGTCGAGCGCGACCGTTGTCGATAACTTCAACCGTTCGAGAGCCTTTGTAATCTTGTCCGAAGATTCTTCCAGGTTAATGGCGAAGAGTTCAACGCCTTGGTCGGCGAATTCGTGCACGACCTTGTCGATCTGCGGCATTGTTTGCAGGCATGGACCGCACCACGAGGCCCAGAAATCGAGCACGACGATCTTTTCCTTGTGGTCCGACAGGTAAAATTTCTTTCCATCGAGCAAGTCGAGCGAAATATCCGGTGCGGGTTTTCCCACAAGCACCGATTCCATCCCTTCACCACCGTCGCCGGAACCTTCGCCTCCTTCCGGCGGTCCGACAGGATCTGCCGACTTTTGCAACTTCCAATCATGAAACGGTAATCCGGCTGCCGCAACTTCGATGGCCGCTCCCGTCATTAACTGGTCAATGTCTTTCAGGTCAACCTGACAAGTTCCGAGTAATTCGCTTTTTCCAGCCAGGGATGAACCCATCACTTTTTCGGGGATAAAGGTCAGTCTGTTGCCATCGCTTCGTAATGCTTGAATCCGTCTGGGGTCGACTGGTCCTGCTGCTTCTTCTGTTTTGACAACGGGCGCCGTCGTTTCCGGATGCAGCCAGATAATGCGGGCGATACGGTCTCGACGCACGATTTGTGGTTCAAGCCGTAATTCGATCTGCATCTGAGCTTCGTCCATCGAAACGATTCTTCCCCGCAGATAGTCACCGTCAACCGAACGAATCAGATGCGTTGGTGGGTTATCACGCTGCATGCGAGGTAATGTCAGCAACCGTTGTTTCTTCAGCGTTTTAATTTCGACGGGAGGGGCATCGGAGATCAGTTCCAAAGCCTGGATTTGATCGTGAGGGACAAATTTCGCATCCGAGACGTTCGATTCCAAAGTGACGCCTTGTTCGTCGATGCCGATGACCTTGCAGGGGATCTTGTCGCCAGTCCGCAGATGAAGCACCGGTTCCGGCTTCTTCACTTTCTTGCCACCTCCGTTTTGCGGATCGCCATCCATGAACATCCCTTGAACCTGGCCAAGAAGCCCGCCCGCTCTGACAAGTCGGACTTGTCCCTGTACCACAAGTTGCTGCTGTTGTTGAGCTGTTGGCTGTGGAGTTGGAGGAGGAGGATCGCGATAGACAATCTGGGCCGAAATCCCTGGCTTCAGCGGACTCGACGTATTGCTGCGAGCCGGTTGCCAAATCAGGCACTGATTTGCGTTATCCCGCGAGTCAACGAGACAACCATGTAACCGAGTCCCCTTTGTTTCCAGACGCCCTCGACGCTCAGGTAACTCCGGAGGATCACTCTTCGGTGCCAGGACGACGAACGACTGCAGCAGGACGAGCGGTATCGAGATCGATTCCTGAATCCCGGGGGATTTGAGAATTGCCTTACCGTCTTCGATTCGGACGAGATCGCCGCTGATTTTGGTTCCAGAGAGAAAAACGGCTCGCACGGATCTTGGGGCGACCTCAGACTCTTGTGACAAAAAGACATCTTGAACCAGATCTTCAGCAATTCGTTTTGAATTGGTCTCATCACCAACGACGAATTCATGCGTGTCTGGATCGTATGATGTCAATGATCCGTACTCGATCGTTCCATCGCTTCCATGAATACGTGATTTGTTGAGTTCCGCTTTCCGTGGCAATTCACCGTTCCAACGACCGATGCGCAAGCTTTCCAGTCGAACGTCACCGCTTCGATTAATGAGTTGTATACCACCGAGTATTTGTGGCTTGTTTGTTTGTACGGTCAGGTTTGCCAGCGGTTCTCCACTGGAGGAATAAACAAGGATCTTTCCCGCTGTCTGGTCAAGAAACGCCTGCAAATGCACGCGTCCTCCCTTTTCGTCGGCCGCCTGCAGGCGTTCCACGTCCGCTTCCCGTTCGGTTTCGCGTTGGATAATGACCGTCTTATTCCAGACTTCGAATTTATAGGCTCGTAACGCAGTCTTGGGATCGTCACCGACACCGAGTGCCAGTTCGAAATCAGGCTGCGCTGTCCAGGAAAGTTCGAACTCGAATCGCGCCTGATCAGGGATTCCGAACTCGCGACGAATTGTCGCGCCCGGTTTGTCGGCGATCAGTTGTCCGGCATCTTCACGCCACCCATTCTCTTCGCCCGAAGTTTGCCATCCGTCAAGTCCGCTGGGGCCGATAAACAACTGCGACGAACTCCCTCCCCAGCGATACATCCGCTTAATCAACGTTCGATCGATTGTCGTTCTGCCGATCTTGGGGACATCGAGAATCGCCGATTTGGCGTCGAGGCCGACCAGTGATCCAAACAAGACATCGTTGCCTGCAATTTCAATGCAATAATCACCTTCGTGCGGTTGCAGTTTGGCAGGGACGGGAAAATGAACCGAGGCGATCCCGCCGAGTGTAAAGTAAAACGGTTCTGTGAATGCCGGCGATTGCCATCCGAGTCTGGTGGGATCGACAGAATTGACAAGAGTCCCGGTGATATGATCACCGTTCGTCAGATTCATAACGGGTGACTGTGCCTGGTTGGTCGGCACGTCAGCAAATAATGTCGCTGCGACAAACTGGCCGAGCAGGTAGAAACAGATCAGTCGAGTGGAATCCCACGGCGACCTGACCGACGTCGTTCGTTGATTTCGTCGAAAATCTCTGGCCGTCGATGGGACGGTGATGGCTTTTGGCACGATATCGCTTCCTCTAAACATTTTGTTTCTTCGCGCATGGCGAAGGTTTTTCCAAGGGAAAGGCGAGGCTCCCGTCAAGTCACAAAATAGGTGCCATTTCAATCAATGTCGTCGCAAAAATCTCTTTTTGGCCAACCATCAGACCACCACGAAGGACACGAAGAGCACGAAGGAAACGGAGAACGAAACGCTTGATGACAACTTTCTGCCTGACACTTCTCAAGTTGATAAGTCGATCTTTCCGCGAGACAGTTTCATGTGATTCAATCACATAATTGGAATGGTCGTTGAATTCCATCTTCGTATCACTAACGTTCGATTTCTTTGTGCGGCGCGAAGAGTTTGTAGAAGAAAAGAGTCCGGGGGCTGACGCACCCCGGCTCGCCTCGACTGTTGTTTTCGTGTATTTCGTGGTGTTTCTCTGCCAATCTCCGCTGAAAAACTCTCGTTTTGCACTTTGCCACCGCTTGACGAAGACCGTCATAAAATGGCACAGTTTTCTGAGGCACCAGTGTTTTCTCGAAGAAAAATGCTTCACGGCATTATCTTTCATAGATCGGCAAAAATCGGTAATTCAAAGCCAATGCCAGGCACGACATTGAGGTCCCCAGTGTCACCCCCGTCTGGCCGGGAATGCTCCCGTCTGCCAATTGGATCTGCTTCAAGTGTCGAACGAGAAGTTTGTTCCATTTTTCCCAGGCATCGACATCACCCTGGAACAATGCCTGGGCCTGATAATATCGCGTGTATTCTGGCCAGCTTTGTTGCGAGACATTTTCAATTCGTTGAGTCAGATAGCCCAGCGTCGCCTTGTACTGGGACAGGTCTTTTCGTCGAGAGACCGAATAGACCAGGGTGGCGATCGAAATCCGCGCGAATGACTCATCAAATCCGCCGAACCCGCCTGAATAGCCGACCTGGCCGGAGGGTGATGTCATCTTCGTGAAGTAGTTGATCGATTTGTCGATTACTTCATCCGGGACTTCGATCCCGGCGTTTCTTGCGGCAAGCAGACCAACCAGGACCGCACCACTGACGGAGGTGTCGGCGTCGTTACCATCGGGAGAATATCGCCATCCACCGAACGAGTTCTTCTTTTGCGAGGTGATTGCCGCACGGACCGCCAACTCCAATGACTGGCCGATCGATCGACGGTTCGGTTCGTTTCCCGTCCACAAGTTGCGATCGTCGACCGCTCCATACGCTTCGGCCAATCCGAGCATGGCGAACCCGTGGTTGTACATACTGCTGTGTCCCAAATGTCCACCGTAAAAGCCGGTGCCAGCATCCTGCCCGGAGATGATATTGCGAAGGGCGCGGCGGACGTTATTGCTATAGAGACCGAAGTTCGGGTCTTCACCGCTGGCCAAAAGAACCATCAGGCACAAGCCAGTAACCCCCGGTCCCTGTTCGCCGCCCCCTTTCCAGTCGCCCGCTTCGTTTTGTGTCGTGACGAGATATTGCAGGCCACGTTCGTAGATCTCGCGAACATCACGAGGGACAACTTCGCCGAAGCGGACAGACGGAGCCTGAGCGAACGCGTCAGAACCCGTTATCCCGAACGCCAGCAGCGAAAAAATCAGAGTACGCAAAATGTGACTCGAAAAGTGGGATCTCATATTTATTTCGGTTCCTTGATTCGAATCGCACCATCATCGGCGTTTACAACATCAGCTTCGGGGTCGAGCAAGCGTCGCTCAATCAGGTATTCTTTATAATGATAACACTGCTCGAGCATCGGCTGTACCTTGTGCCATTCAATTGGGGCAAAAAGAGGCTCGATTTTCTCGTTGGCAATACAGGAAAGTCGGTACATCATCGTCATTTGTTCTGACCTCGAGACGAGCAATTCACCATTCTCGCTTGTCGGGTCATACGGGATCTGGTCGAGCATGATCTGAGTGAGGGACTCCCGCTGTCGCTCGCTCAAGGTCAACCTCGCGTCAAAATCGCGTAAGGCTTTCTTAATCATGCTGCTATGAATTGAACGTTTGCGTTCGTTGAGTAACGCGAGTTGATTATTGTTCAAAGTGACTGGGATCGACTTCATAAAAAACGAATCCGGGCCAATGAGTCCGTTAGTCGCTTTCGCCTCCAACTGCCTGATTACTTTTTGATCTTCCTTTGTCCAGCCCCCTTGGGCACAAAAGATTTGACTTGCGGCTTTAAATCGATCGAGAAACCTCTGGTGATCGACTTGAC
>JBAXBD010000408.1:0-5961 GCA_037142165.1 Schlesneria sp.
CGGTAACGGAGTCCTCGTTTCAACCCGTGGCCGAGTTCAGGATCAGAACACGATTTATAAGGCTCACGTCGACGCCACGGATTGGAGCGGACCGCTGGTGTTGCTGGTTGACGGAGACAGTGCCAGTGCCAGCGAAATCGTGGCCGGGGCGGTTCATGATCTTCATCGCGGAACGATTGTCGGACGCAAGACCTACGGAAAGTGGTCAGTTCAAAGTATCCTCCCTGGACACGCTGATTCAGGTTTCCGGTTGACGACTGCCAAGTTTTACTCGCCGAACGGTGGGACCTACAGTAAGATCGGCATTCAGCCTGATGTGCAAGTCGCTGAAGAGACTGAGAATAAATCGAATCCGCGAAATCGTCGTAGCGGCAAAACGGAAGACGACCGCGACATCGAAGCCGGTATCGAAACGCTCCGCAAAAAATTGGCAAACCGCTAACTGTCCGGCACAGTCGATTGGTGCGCGTCGGATGACGGGTTTAGAATAGGATGATCGATCGCGCGTTGCTGATAAGAATGACGATACGGCGTGATGGAGGCTTTCAGCTTCCCTTCCCGCCTTCTTGAAAAATTGGCGAACAGATGACTGATGGAGCAGCGGATTGGCTAGTGACGACGGGGCGCGGTCATCGACCGACGCTCCGTTGGTCATTTTCGGTTGATGCCCCGCTCACCGATCTGCGTATGTCCCGAGAGACTGGCGATGTCCTCGCCGCCGATCAGTCTGGTGGGCTTTATCTGCTTGACCGTCGCGGTCAGGTTCAAGCACTGACCCGCACGCGGCATTCTGTGCAGAGGCTTGCCTGGTCCGATACAGGAACGGTCGGAGCCGCAGTTCTCGATGATCATCTGGTCGGCTGGTTTGATCGTCGTCTGCAGTTTCAGTGGACCCGGGATCTTCCCGACGAAATCTTGTCGATTGCCGTTGATCCATACGGGACGCATGTTGCTGTCGGTCAGGCTGACGGCGTCAACGTGATTTACTCGCAAGCGAACAAGAAAGTGTGTCGGTTTGAAACGGCGCGTCCTCTGCGTCACCTGCAATTCCTGTCAAATTGCATGGAACTTCTTGTCGCTTCAGAGTACGGTTTCACGGGACTCTATTCTTTGGCTGGCGCCCCGGTCTGGACGAGCAAACTCTGGTCGACGGTCGGTGATGTTGCGGCGACTGGTGACGGTAAGTCCATGTTTCTTGCGGGTTTCGCTCAAGGAATTCAAGCGTTTGATGGTAAGACGGGGAATACACGCGGGACATTCGTTTGCGACGGAACAGTCGGGCTGGTGACATGTGGATTTGCCAAGTGCAAGATCGTGGCCTACACGCTTGAGAGAACGTTGTTTAGCGTTGATGATGCGGGCAATCCCGAATGGAACGTGACGGTCCCGGAGGACATTCTCCGCATCATTCTTTCGCCGCTGGCTGATTATATGATCTGCGGTTTTTCGTCAGGCCGAATCATGCGATTCGATTTGAACTCCTGATCTCGGCCACTTCACGAATTCAGTGAATCGGTCGCAGACCTTTGTCAGTTCGCCCGACTCTTGATCGTGCTCGACGGGTGATTCAGGCTACAAAACAGATCCTGCGACGACTATTGTTATGACGAACAGAATCTCACTGCCACCGTCAAAACGAAAGAATGCCTATCATGGTGAAGACCGCTTCGACAATGCTTCCACTGGGGACCGCTGCCCCCCATTTTTCATTGCCTAATGTTGATGGAAAAACGGTTTCGCTCGACGATTTCAAATCGGCGAAGGGATTAGTCGTGATCTTTATGTGCAATCATTGTCCGTTCGTAAAGCACTTGCGAGCGGGGTTGGCACAGTTTGGCAAAGACTACATTTCCAAGGGAGTGGCCGTCGTTGGCATCAGTTCCAACGATGTTGCATCGCACCCGGACGACAGCCCCGCCAGGATGATCGAGGAACAGAAATCGGCGGGATATACCTTCCCGTACCTCTACGATGCGACACAGCAGGTTGCGATCGCTTACAAGGCTGCATGTACTCCCGACTTTTTCGTATTTGACCAGAGCCATTCGCTGGTTTATCGCGGGCAGTTTGATGCCAGCCGACCTGGCAATGGAAAACCGGTCACGGGGAGCGATCTTCGACAGGCGGTCGACAACATGCTTGCGGGCAAAGGTCCGTTGGTCGAGCAACGCCCCAGCATCGGTTGCAACATCAAGTGGATTCCCGGCCACGAACCGCAGTACTTCACTGGGGTTTCGGCCGTCGAGTGAGATTGTCGTATTCCTTGTGCCACTGCATCGGAGTCTTCTCCGACGCAGTGTCTTCGCTTTTGCCAAAACACTGTTGAAGAGCACGGGCTAACCGAAGACGGTAATCCCGTGGCACCCGAAGAGCACTGCCTGACCGAAAGAGCACTGCTTGACCGAGGACGGTCAAGCAGTGGCACAGTGAAATCAAATTCGTTGCGATCAGGTTGAAGCAGTTCTTTCGTCGCGAATCTGGACCTGCAGAGCACCCAGCATTTTCGTGATGGCAGCTTCTTTTTTGTCGATTCCCAGAACGTTATCCAGCACAAATGCTCGGGGTTCGTTGCTGGGATGCAGGATCAGTCGTCCGCAACGAAGCAGCATGTATTCGAACACGTCGTCGATTTCTTTACTGATCCGCAGGTTAGGAGCCGAGTATCGTTCCAGGCTGCTCAAAAAACCGTGATGGTGCAACAGTTCATTTGGTCGAACTTCCCAGTAATCAAACCGGATATTGATGAACACTCCAACGTAGATCAATCCCAGCATGGTTGCGAAACAAATATAAAACGTCGAATTGGCTCGAGGATTGATCCTCTTCAACATTGACGTGACGTTGGGAAGAAGTTCCGGGAAGTAAATCGAAAGGAGCAGCAAGCCCATTCCAAGTGTTACGAGCAGGAAAAAAACGATTAACGACGTCGTCCGCGGAAAATCGAATGCAAGAACAACCATGTTAACGGTCATCAGTGTGAGAAACACGATGGCAATGGTTTGATTGTGATTGTTGTCCGTCTTAAAAAAATAAGCCAGGATTGCTGCCAGGATCGAAGCAATGAATGTCGGATAGAGAAGAATGATCTTTGGATAGGAAACCAGAATAATTGTCTTGGTTTCGGCATCATCTGTCTGGACAGGCGATTTGCTGCTCACTGTAAGCTCCTCAGATGTCAGAGTAAAGTACCACAAATCCTGGGATGTGGTCGCGGGAAGGATAACCCACCGCTTCGAATCATTCCAGCAGCGAGACGAAACGAACGAACGCGGCAGACGGATCACAAAAATACGAGAAATACGCAGATTGACGTCGAAAACCGCTTGAAAACAGGCGTTTTTCCGCGATTCGGTCGTAAAATTCCTTAGAAAATGCCAAGTTTGACCGGGACATTCTGCAAAAAACTCTGAAAAACATGGGTAAAAAACCAGTGAGTCTTCATTGACATTGAAAATGTCCTTGATTTAACTAGGAAACCTATGAGAAATGCAGTTTCTCAAAGACATTGGAAGTCGCTTTCGAAACGGAATTCGCAGACAGGATTGTCGCACAAGAGGAGAGAAAAATGTCAGAGACCAAGAAGCCACTGAGCAAGACCGAAGTCATCAACGCTTTGGCGGAGTCGACGGGCCTTTCCCGCAAGGACGTTGGTAGCGTGATCAGCAGTCTGACCGAACTGATCGGAAAAGAGATCGGTAAAAAGGGTCCGCAAGTATTCAACGTTCCTGGATTGTTGAAGATCACCGTCATCACCAAGCCAGCAACCAAGGCGACTCAGCGAGCCAACCCTTTCAAGCCGGGTGAAATGATGACCGTCAAAGCGAAGCCAGCTCGCAAGGTTGTCAAGATCCGTGCCCTGAAGGCTCTCAAAGACATGGCATAGTCATCTGTCATCTCACGATGATAGAATCTTTAAGACGGGCAGAGGGATGCGATTCCACTGCCCGTCTTTGTTTACGACTTAGTGCCACAACCTCCGAGAAGACTCCGAGGCTGTGGCACTGGGTCGGTTTGGTGTGACCCGCGTCATTGTCCTGGGATTTCGGCCGGGTCATATGACGAAACTGTCGCCATCTTTTATCCGCGCCTCGCAGAGAAGCGAGTCAGGCGGTGTCACTGACAGCCCGAGGTGCTATTGCTCGTTTGACGATTGTGGTTGCGTTTTCTCGCCAACGGTCGGTTTTCTGTGACCAATCGCGGTAATGTTCGAAGAGATCGGCTGAACGTCAATCTGCCGGCGAGAATGGCTTCCGGTGAGACGATGCCGCATCACGGGGTTTCCCAGGGAGGCGGGCCGACTTCTTCCCGGTTGATGCGTTTGGATGCGTAGCTCACTTGAGGCCGAACTTCTTCGTTTTCCTTGTACAAAGTTTTGATGCTCTGCCAGATCTCTTCGGCTTCCGTTTGGTTTCCCTTTTTGAACAGGCTGTCCGCTTCTTTCAATTTTTTGTTGAGGTACGAGACGTAGTCTTCGTCTGCTCCACCGGTTTTGATGATGGCGTCGACCTCATCCTGTGCCAGCAAAACATAGACGCGGAAATCCTCTTTATTCTTAAATAACTGGGTGATGCTGCGAAATTTGCGTAAGGCCGTAATCCGATCACCAAATTTCAGAAAGTGTTCGGCCGAGAGATACTGCTTTTCGGCTTCATTGGCAGGTCCCTGCTTCTGGCGTTTCGTGCTATGCATTTCCTTGTCGATCGTTCGTTTGTCGATCGAGATGATCATCTGCTGAGCCTTCTCCGCAAAGCGGCCTTCCGGAAATCTTTCGATCAGCGGCGTCAAGAATTTTTCTTTTGCGATGCGCCAGTCCATGGCAAACTCAGACTGAATCAATTTTTCAGCTCGCGCCATCAGCTTCGCTTCCCCTTCGGGGAGAAAATGCCACGCAACGAAGCCCGTGATCAACGCAAGACAGAGCCCGAGGAACCAGGCTCGCTCGTAAATGAGACCTTGTTCTTTTTTCTTCCTTTTCTTTTTTCTGGCAAGATTTGTATTCGATTCAGCAGCGGCCACCGTGTCAGCTTTCATCACCCCATCAGCGATCGTTTGGATGGCAACGGCGTTTTGGGCAGTCACTTTTGTACGAACGTCTTCCAGTTCGTGCTGAAGAGCCAACGCATCGTAAATGCGATCGGCCGGGTCCTTTTCCAACAGGCGAAAAATCAAATCTTCCAGGGCTTTTGGGCAGTCGGGGACCAGCGATGTAATCCTTGGAGGATCTTCCTGCAGATGCTGCATCAGCATTTCGCCCTGGTTCTCGCTCATAAACGGCGTCTCGCCCGACAGCATTTCAAACAAGACGCAACCTAAGGCATAAAGATCGGTCTTCTTGTCAACGGGTGGTTTGCCCCGTATCTGCTCGGGTGCCATGTAGGCGTAGGTTCCCACCGTCTTGCCCGCGGCCGTGAGTGATGTCGCGGTTGTGTCTCGCGCGATTCCAAAATCGGTCAGCTTGATGACGTTGGCTGAGGTCATCAGCAAGTTAGCTGGCTTAAGATCGCGGTGAATCACCCCTGCTTCGTGGGCATGTTCCAATGCTTTAGCGATCTGCATTGTGAACTCAATGGCCTCTTCCCAGGGAAGGCGGCCTTTCTTTTTCAGATATTCTTCGATCGATCCCCCTTCAACCAGCTCCATTGCATAGAATCGCTGGGAACCGAACTTTCCACCGCCGTAATATCGAACGATATGCGGATGTTGTAGTTTCTTAAGGATCGAGATTTCGCGTTCGAAACGTCGTTGCAGAGGTTCGGAATCGGCAACGTCAGGTGCCAGCACTTTCAGGGCAACGCGCGCGCCGTTCTTGGTGTAGATCGCACGATAAACGATCCCCATTCCGCCGACGCCGATCCGATCCCCCACTTCAAAGGGGCCGATCATTCGTTTGCTCATTCCTGTCGATGCCTAGAACTCAAACGCATTCGACGATCATCGCCCGTTTGCAACGAAATGTAAAAA
>JBAXBD010000409.1:0-5950 GCA_037142165.1 Schlesneria sp.
GTACTGTCGAGCCCCATGACGCGCGGGGTTCCGGAGTCTGGCGGCAACAGTCCGAGCAACATTTTTAGCGCGGTGGTTTTACCCGCACCATTTTCACCGAGCAAAGCAACGACTTCGCCCTGCTGACCGTCGAACGAAACCTGATCGAGCACGGTCTGTTTCCCGAACCGCTTTGTCACTTGATGAAACTCAAAGATGGCAGTCATGACATACCTTTCTTGAAGCGGTGTGTGATTCGAAAGTCATTGATGATGTGTCTTGAAAAGAGAAACTATTTATTGAGATTTGCTTTTTTGAAAAAGTCGATCGCGACGAGAAACCTGTCATGGACCGATTGAATGACTAGTTATCAGTCACTGATGGGTCAGTGGGTGCAAAATATCGTTGAAGTACACAAGAACGCCGAGCAAAGGGATAAAGCCCCATCGCACGAACCAAAGACCGATGGGGTCAGAATCTTTTGTGCTGCGAGCGAGGCACAGCATTGCGAATAGCCAGAAGCCAAGCATCGCAATCAGACAGACTCTTAAAATCCTTCCGCCGTCCAGCAACAGAGAACATAAGAGCAATGCAGCGGCCTGTTGTTTCAAAGTCAGGATGAGAGCTTTCCAATAAAGAGGTTTGACTTGCTGCTGGTACATGAATTTCGTTCCTTAACGACAATCAATATTGCTGGCCCGTTAGTGAAAACAGGACTCGATGCGTCAGTCCCTCTACGTCGTTGCCAGTTCGTTTTTCCAGTTTTCATCAACAATTGCGTAGAACTCTTCTTCGGTAATGCCGCTTTGTTTTGCTTCCACCACGACAAGTCGAATTCGATCTTGAATCAATTTCGTCCGGTGCTTACGGCTGCGTTCGGTCGCTTGCCGGGTGACTCGTAACCCTTCACCGCGGATCGGTTCGAGGAATCCGTCGGCCTGCAGATCGCGGTACGCCCGAGCGACAGTGTTCGGATTCACCGCCAGCTTCGTCGCTAACTCTCTGACCGACGGAACCAGTTCGCCGACGCGAAGAGCGCCATTCGCAACCGCATATTTCACTTGACGGGCGATCTGCTCGAAAATCGCAACGCCGTTGGATGGATTGATCTCGAAGAACATTTCCGAATCCTTTACTGTACTATCCAGCTAGTACAGTACGCGTGTGGTGCGAGGTTGTCAACGGAATTATTTTCATTTTTTCAAATGGAATTTCGTGAACACTCACAGCTCTCGTTGATTTCACCGTTGTCTCGACTGATATTAACCTTATTCGTTCCTCGATCGCATGAACCAGACGGGGAACAAAGACTGTGCAGGCACCATCTGTTAAATCTAACAGGGAGTCTTGTTTTGCAAGAAAGCACTCACATGAACAGACCTCGGCGATCAAACGTCAACTGGGCGAAGAGATTGCTGGTCGTGCTGCTGCTACTCATCGTGGCATCCGTCGGCGGTGTTGTTCTGATCTGTGTGAACGCCTTACGAGAGCGAGACCGTAACCTCGCCGCCGCAGCGGCCAAAATCCCGCCGCCGTTGTCGCCTGTCGCCTATGTTGCAAAAGAGCCAGTCCGCCCTGTTACGATGGAGCTTGCCGATCTTCAGCAAGTCGAAGATCGACTTATTCAAGCGAAGAAGTTAGTTCAGTCAGCGGTTGTCGGTGTATTAAGCCCGTCTGAGGCATCACTTCCTCGCCGGGAGGCACATGTGCCTGGAGGGAACGGAGTCATCATCACCTCAGATGGACTCGTCCTGACGAAACTGACGATCAGTCACGCTCGTGCTGATACCAATGACGATTCTCAACTCCATCAGCCCGGCGAAGAAACTGTGGTCATCCTGCCGAACGGAAAGGAATGCAAAGCCAAGCTACTCGGAGGGAATCGGACCTACGATATTTCTCTGGTTCAAATTACAGATCCGGGGCCATACCCATTCGTGCCCATGGAGTCGAACGCCGTAGTTCCGCGCGGTGATTGGGTGATCGAACTGGGCCATTCGACTCGTTTAAGCAAAGAAGGTCTTGTCCCGGCACATCTCGGACGCGTGCTTGGTGTCGATTCCGAGGCGTTCATGTCCGACTGTCCTTCTTGGCGTGGCTCAGCCTATTTCGACCTGGATGGTCGTTTGGTGGGATTAATCAGCTATGCCGTACCGCTTTTTGATGAACAGAACAACGACTTTTCGTACCGTCGTTTGAAGTGGTCGGCGATCACCATGCCGCGAATCGAAACGTTCTATAAATCGATGTTGAACGGCGAAATACCTCCCAGAGGAAGTTTTCGTTATCTCCAAAACCTCGTCGAAGGGACGAAGCTGGCTGCGGAATACGAAACTCAGGGAGCGAACCTGATCTCGCTATTTCAGCCGCTGGCGGCACCACTACGAACCGGTATTGTCACGATCCTTAATAACGGTGTTCCGATCGCGATGGGAACCGTCGTCAATGACGAAGGGTTTGCCGTTGTCAAAGCCAGCCTGTTGCCGCCGCAGTTTCATTGTCAATTGCCCGACGGAACGACGACAGAGGGCCGTGTGATCGGCGTGGACAAGCAGTTCGACATGGCTGTCATTCAGCTTTCGTCGAATTCGGTTCGGCCCGTACGTTGGTCAGATCACGAAGGGAGAGCTGCGGGAACGGTTGTCGCCGCCCTCGGCCCTGATGGCGAACCGGTTTCAATTGGAATCATCAGCGTCGCAACTCGTCAAGTCAGCAATGTCCAGATACCAACCGATGAACTTCCTCTTCGAGTCAAAGTTGAAAAGCCGAATGTCTATAGTGAAATCTCTCCCGATGGGGGGCTTCTCGTGAAGGCCGCACACGGTTTCGCAAAGCGAGCGGGGCTGAGGCCGGGAGATCGCCTTATCTCGATCGACGGCCACAATATTCAAACCGAAGCAGATCTCGAGAGTTCCGTAATCAATCATTTGACGGGTGACACCGTTCCCGTGACTTTCATCCGAGAAGACGAGTCAATCACAGTTCAGCTTCCGCTGGAACCTGTCGACACGTATTCACACAGAACGTACCGCGCCAGTGATTTTCCAATCGCGATGGAGTACTCACCGCCGGTTACCGTTTTTGCAACGGGTGGTCCATTGATCGACCTCACCGGTAAGGTGATTGCGGTCACTATTGGAGGCGCCGACGATCGCGACGGTTGGGCGATCCCCGCTGAAGAAGTCAAACGGATCGTTGTCGACGCGATAGAAGGAAGGCTTAGCCCGTGGTCTGCCCCTTGAATGGCTGTCATCCGTATGGATTCGCCGATACATTCGTCAGTGGTCATCGTGGATCAATCAAGCATGTCGAGAACTGGACCACGGAGTACAATAAAACCAACTCAAATATTCCGCTTCGTGATAATTGAAAAAACAAGATTTTTCGACGTCTGACTCGCGGGCCGAGTCTGAAGTCGTTTCCCTGCAATTCGTGATGGATCGTGGAAAGATGGCAAGGAAGAAAGTAATCGAAGGTGGAGCAGGTGATGATGGCCACAAGCTGCCGCCACCAGGCCCAGTTGGCGATTTCAATCCGGATGACGATAAGTTCGACGACGAACTTCGCCCGCAGAAACTCGGTGACGTTGTCGGGCAGAAGAAGGTCGTCGATCGGCTGAAGATCGTGCTCGACGCAACGCTGAGGCGTAAGGAGCCATTAGGGCATATTCTGTTCGATGGACCGCCAGGGCTGGGAAAAACAACGCTGGCGATGACACTGGCTCGCGAAATGGGCACCGAATGCCAGATCACATCGGGACCATCGCTGCAAGCTCCGAAAGATCTGTTGTCGTATCTGACGAATGCCAGCTACGGATCGGTGTTGTTCATCGACGAGATTCATCGCCTCCCTCCGGCCGTCGAAGAATTCATTTATCCCGTGATGGAAGATTTTCGCGTTGATATCGTGCTGGGCGAGGGACTGAACGCCCGTACGATCAATATGAAACTGAAGCCGTTCACCGTGATTGGAGCGACAACCCGAAGCGGGATGCTGACGGCACCACTGCGTGATCGGTTTGTTCATCGCGAGCATCTTGATTTTTACGATCTTTCGGAACTGACCGAGATCGTTAATCGAAATTCAAAGAAGCTGCGAACAGAAATCGTTGAGGATGCCGCTCGGCTGATTGCAGATCGCAGTCGTGGAACCCCGCGCAAGGCGAACAACCTGCTGCGATGGACTCGCGACTTCGCCACTGTCCGAGAACCGGAAGGTCACATCACAAAACTCGCTGCTGATAACGCCTTGGCAATGCTTGAAGTCGATTCCGTCGGTTTAGAAGCTCAGGACCGTCGGTATCTGCAAACCCTGATTTCTGTTTTTGCAGGTGGACCAGCGGGACTTTCTGCGATTGGACACACCATGAATGTTCCGCCTGATACACTGGAAGATGAAGTTGAGCCCTTTTTGTTACGGGTTGGTTTTATTCAACGAACTCCGCGCGGACGAATGATTACTGCAGCCGGATTTAATCATCTCGGTTTGACACCTCCCTCACCGCCCGGCACAGATGATGGTCAGAAGCGTTTGTTTTGATTGTTGTTCAGGAACAACAGCGGAAAGACTTGATTAAACGTGACTTCTCAGCTCATTCACACCATGAGGCCGATCATGAAAATTACTTTCCTTGGTGCAGCGGGTGAAGTGACGGGAAGTCAACATCTGATCGAAACAGACAACCTGCGAATCTTGCTGGACTGCGGGCTGTTTCAGGGACATCGAGCCGAATCGCGTCGAAAGAATGAACAGTTTTTCTGCGATCCGAAAAACCTGGATGGCGTGATACTCTCGCATGCACATGCTGACCATTGCGGCAACCTGCCGGGATTGTACAAAGCGGGTTTTCGTGGCTCCATTTTCTGCACACCGGCAACAGCCGATGTGGCGGACATCATGCTTCACGACAGTGCTCATATTCAGGAAGAAGACGCACGATATCTCAATCGTAAACATCCTCCAGAATTGCCCAGGATTCTGCCGCTGTACGACGATAGCGATGTCACAGCCGTTGTCAAAAATTTCGAGACGATTCCTTATGGCGAGTGGCATGATCTCTCCAAGAATTTTCGGCTGAGATTTCAGGACGCAGGTCACATCCTCGGTTCAGCAATCACCGAGATGGAAATTCTTGAAAAGGGGGATTGGAAACGAGTGGTCTTCACGGGGGACCTGGGTCGCCGTGACACGCCGCTCCTACACGATCCTCAACGTGTGGAAGGATGCGATATCCTGATTACGGAATCGACCTATGGAAACCGCGTTCATCCACCCGCAGACGACATTAAAGTTCAGTTGAAGGCGATCCTTAAGCGAGCTGCCGCACGTGGAGGGCGCGTCATTATTCCCGCATTCAGTCTGGGGCGGACTCAGACGTTTGTCTATTTCCTTAACGAACTCCATAACGCAGGTGATCTCCCCTCGATGCCGGTCTTTGTGGACAGCCCGTTATCCAGTGAGATCACGTCGGTGTATCGAAAGCATTCGGAATCATTGGATGTTGAGTTTCATCGAAGTTTGCAGACGGATCGCGACCCATTTTCTTTCCCTGGCCTTCGCTATATCGGTTCGCAGTCGGAAAGTATGGGTCTCAATCAACGGAAGGGTGCCTTCGTCGTGATTGCGGCGAGCGGCATGTGTGAAGCGGGGCGCGTGGTTCACCACCTGCTGCATGGATTGGGAGACCCCAACAACATCGACCTGCTGATCGGCTATCAGGCCAAGGATACGCTCGGTCGTCGGATTCAAGACCGGATGCCGAACGTTCGCGTTCTTGATCACGACATCAAAGTTCGCGCAGAAGTCGAATCGCTGCAAGGTTTGTCCGCTCATGCAGACGCCGAGGATTTCAAGTGGTGGTTTGAGGGGCTGTCAGCGGTCAGGGGCGTCGGACGGGCCTTTATTGTGCACGGCGAGCAAGAGTCTTCAATCGCCCTGGCACACCTGCTCGATCACGTCTGCGACGAACCAC
>JBAXBD010000410.1:0-5950 GCA_037142165.1 Schlesneria sp.
GGGGGACGCCACGACAACCGTGACTCAAGCCCATCATACGATTGTGACGCTGGCACAGCGGCTGATCAAAGCGATGCAGGACGCGACTGGCGAGGGCTTTCTGTATCGTGTTGACATGCGATTGAGGCCCTGGGGACGTGCCGGAGAGCTCGTTGTACAGGTCTCTTCGTACCTCGACTATCTGCGGACTCAGGCCGAACTGTGGGAAAAACAGGCGTTGCTCAAGGGCCGCGTCGTCGCGGGAGACTTTTCGGTAGGAAAGCAACTGCTTCGCGAAGCCGCACCGTTAATTTTCGCGCACCTTGCGGATGAGGTGAGGACCAGTGTTCGATCCGCGAAAAGTCAGATCGAAGCACAACTTGAACGACGGGGACGTGCGTTTGGGGAAGTCAAGTCGGGAAGCGGCTCGATTCGTGACATCGAATTTATTGTGCAGTCGCTGCAACTGATCCATGGTCAACGAACCCCTCAGATTCGTTCCGCCAATACATTGGAAGCTCTGGTCAGACTGGCCGACTTCGACCTGATTCATGCTGATGAATATCGATGTCTGACAGACGGCTACGTCTTTCTTCGGACAATCGAGCACTCGTTGCAACTCTTGCACAATCGCCAGGAGCATTCGCTGCCGTCCGATGCCCTTGAGATGACGGCGCTGGCTCGTCGGCTCGACTTCCGCGATGGCGAACACCTGCTCGGTCACTATCGGCAACACTGTCAGGCAATCCGTTCCGTCTTCGAAAAGTACGTGATGGCACCAGTTGAGACCAGCGTTCCTAAGAAGGCTGGCACGAAGTCAGACGTCGAATCCAGCAATAATCCGGTCGACGTATCTGCACCTCCAGTCTCGGCAAAATCGGCGATCGATTTCGATTATGAGTCGGCCTTCACGTTTGAAGAACGTCGGGAGCATTTGCAGTTATTGAAGACGCTTAGTGCGGATCGACCGGTGATTGTCCGTGCTCAATCAGACGGAACGGGTGAATGGCGGGTTCGCGTGCTCGGACTTGATCAGCCAGGCGTTCTTTCGTTGATTTGCGGTCTGTTATTTGTGTATGGCTTTGACATTATCAAAGGTTTCGTTTCCACCGGCGAGCATGCTTTGCCGACAGAACGTTCGAAAGTCAAGGCCCGCGAGTTTATCGACGTCTTCACCGTACGTTCGTCGGTAGAAGCGGTCATGTCGGAAGTCTGGAACTGTTACGAAGCGGATCTGACGGAACTGATCCAGCTGGCACAGTCGGGCCGCAGCCACGAAGCGCAGGGGAAGCTGGCTTCTCGGGTCGCCGATGCACTGGAAGGATCCCCGGATCTCGCATCAAAACCAACACCTCTGGAAGTCAGTTTTGACAATCAGTCGCATGAGCTTTTTACCGTTTTAAACATTCGGGGCGAGGACACGATCGGTTTCCTGTACGAACTGACGAACGCTTTGGCCCTCAGTGGAATTGCCATCGAACGAGTCGTAATCTGCTCCGACGGAAACGTCGCCGCCGACATGTTGTACGTGACCGACGCTCAGCGACAGGGAAAGATTCTCGATAATCGCAAGCTGCACGAACTGCAAGCGGCGATCGTTTTGATTAAGCACTTCACCCACCTGTTACCCGGATCACCGAATGCCGAAGCTGCACTTTTGCATTTTCGAATGTTCCTGAGCGAATTGTTCCAGCAACCGGACTGGACCGAACAACTCTCGTCTCTGGAACGGCCTGAAGTGCTGGCGGCGCTGGCCAAAGTTCTCGGTGTCAGTGATTTCCTTTGGGAAGACTTTCTGCGGATCCAGTATGCCAACTTGTTTCCAGTCCTCAGTGACATCACAGGAATCGAACAAGCCAAATCAAAGACACTCTTGTGGCGTGATCTGGCGGTCGAACTGTCGGCAACGGATGACCCCGCCGAGCGCCGCCAACGGCTGAATTCTTTTAAAGATCGCGAGATGTTTCGCATCGACTTAAGGCATATTCTGGGCCGATGCGGTGACTTTGACCGGTTTGCTGAAGAATTGACTGATGTGGCGGAAGTTGTTGTCTCGACGAGTCTGCAACTCAGCGAAAGGGAACTTCACGATCGATTCGGTGTTCCCAAGCGACCTGACGGCGAACGAGCGTCGCTGGTGGTTTGTGCTCTCGGCAAGTGTGGTGGCCGCGAATTAGGTTTCGCTTCCGATATCGAACTGATGTTTGTTTACGATGAAGAGGGAATGACAGACGGTCGAAAGCCGATCGCGAATGCCACGTTTTATCAGCGACTTGTCGAGTCATGCGTTCAATCGATTCGAGCTCGCGAGGAAGGGATCTTTCGGATTGATCTGCGTCTGCGACCTTATGGTCGGTCAGGTCCGCTGGCGGTGTCGTTTGACGCGTTTCGCCGTTACTTTGACCCCAACGGCGCAGCGTGGCCCTATGAACGCCAGTCGCTGATCAAGCTGAGGCCCATCACAGGTGACCCCGCCCTGGGTGAGAAGCTGATCACACTGCGAGACCGCTTCTTGTATGAAGGGCCTCCGTTCGACTTCGCTTCGATGCGAGCCATGCGTGAACGGCAGGTGCGACAACTGGTTGCTGCAGGCGAATTCAACGCCAAACTCAGCCCTGGAGGACTGGTGGACATTGAGTATTTCGTGCAGGCGATGCAGATCACTCATGGTTCGCGGCACGTGAGCTTGAGGGTGACGAATACGCGAGAGGCGATACACGAGATGCGACGGGTCGGTGTTTTAACGGAATCGGACTATCGTGCCCTTCGGGACGCATACGGTTTCTTCCGACGTCTGATTGACGGGCTGCGAATGGTTCGAGGCGATGCCCGCGATTTGACGGTATCTGCCGCATCGGGCCAGCACTTTATGTTTCTCGCTCGCCGACTTGGCTATGGTCCGACACCACAGCGGCTTCAGCGGGATCTGGCTCAACATATTGACGCTGTGAACGATCTGGTCAGACGTCAGTCCGAGGTTGTTTGAGTGGAAACCGGCCGATGTTATTCCGTTTCCATTCGAGATCGCGTATGACGCTTCATACGGACGATGACAATTTCTGGTGATCGTCACGATTTTAACGTTTTCACCGTGTGGTATTACTCGTTCTGGTGCATATCAAGAGCCCTGACAGTTCGGGGACAAGTGCCTCTTCCGATGTTCGTTGCTATGCTGAAGGAAACAAACTCAGAACCAGATGACCGCATTTTCTTGTATCTAAGTCGTTTCGTCTTGACCTTGTTTCTGACGATGTGATAAGAGGGCAGAGGATAAGCGGTATCCGGTCACTGCTTTGGGATCAAATTTGTCGGGAAAAGACTGAACCCATCTGTCTGGAAAATGGACACCCATTTTGGTTTCTCGTCATTCAAAGCGAATACAAAACAGACCTGTCCTCAACGTGTACTGCGGTGACAGGCAGACTGAAGGCCGAAACTTAAAGAGGTTTCTATGAATCGACTTTCATTACGGACCGTGCAACGGCAACTTTGGTTGGCATTCGGGCTGTTCATATCGTTTGTGTCGTTTTCTACGGGATCAGTCCACGCAGCGGATTTGTCTGAACTCGATGTCAAACAGGCGATAGAGCGGGCCAAGAAATTCCTCGTTAAAGAGCAGGCTCAGGATGGCTCATGGGTTGCCGAGACGGATGTTCGAACGGGGATCACAAGCTTGTGCGTGCTTTCGCTGCTCAATTCAGGGATGTCGCCTCAGGACGGGCCGGTTCGTCGAGGACTCCAGTACTTGAGATCGCGGTCGGCCGATGATTTCGGCGGCAAATATGAAACATATCAAGTATCGCTACTCATTATGGCGCTGTCGGCTGCGAAAGAAAAAGTGGACGGGGTGAAGATCGCGGAACTTGCACAGCGGCTGGAAGAAGGGCAGATTACTGCAGAAAACTCGGGCGCGTGGTCGTATTCGCTTCGCAACGGCCGCCAGATGGGGGGCGACCAAAGTAACACTCAGTTCGCGATTCTGGGATTACGAGAAGCCGTTGAAGCAGGTGCCAGCGTTAATCGACAGACCTGGGAACGAGCTCGCGATTACTGGGAACGAAACCAGAATAATGATGGTGGCTGGGGTTATATCGTTGGCGGAGCCGGTGACCTTGCAAGTCGCCCACCCAGTCGTGGAAGCATGACGGTTGCCGGCGTTGCGTCGCTGTCCATTACCCAACAAATGTTGAAGTCAGATGCCGGTGTCGCTGCGGACGGTACGCCCCCATGTTGCGACGATGCGGTTCCGGATCTCGCCATTCAAAATGGGATCAACTGGTTGTCTCGAAGTTTTTCGGTTCATCAAAACCCAGGAGCGGGCGGGCACCAATGGCTATTGTATTACATCTACGGAATTGAGCGTGCTGGGCGCCTGACAGGCCAGCGTTTCTTCGGCGAACATGACTGGTATCGCGAGGGAACATCGATGCTCCTGGCAATTCAAAATCAGGTGGATGGTCACATTCCTGGTTCCGGCTCGCACGAATCACAGCCGGTTTGTGGGACCAGCCTCGGACTGTTGTTTCTGTCCAAAGGACTGGCGCCAGTCGTCATCAATAAACTCAAGTACGGGACGCGGCACCCGAATAACCCGAATCTACTGCTCGACAACAATTGGAATCGCCATCCGCGAGATGTCCGAAATCTGACGGAACTGATCAGCAGCATGCCTAAATGGCCGAAACTGTTGACTACGCAAGATCTTGATCTGGCGCGCGCGGTAAAAACAGGCGGGGTTAATTCACTGCTTCAGGCACCGGTCCTGTTCATTACGGGACCAGCACGATTGTCGTTCAGTCCGGCTGAAATCAAACTACTCAAGGAATATCTGGAAGAAGGGGGATTCATTTTTGGATGTCCCACCTGTCAGGGCGGGGACTTCGAAGCCAGCTTCCGCGAACTGGTGACACAGTTGATGCCACCGGGTGAAGGAGAATTGAAACTTCTGACTCCGGACCATCCCATCTATCGGATTGAGCACCCGCTTGAGCCTGCAGGAGTCAAATTATATGGTGTGGATTTCGGTTGCCGGACCTCGATCATCTATTCGCCGGAAGACCTGGCCTGTCTTTGGGACTATTGGGCGAAAGTTGATCCACCCAAGCGAAACGTCCAGTTAAAAGCGAAAATCGTTCGGGCAACGCAAATCGGCGTGAACGTTATTGCCTACGCCACAGGACGCGAACCGCCCGATAAGACGCAGGTTCGTCAGGTGACAGCCAATGAAAGTGAACTCGACAAAATCGAACGAGGATTGTTGCAGATCGCACAAATCAAACATGACGGGGCATGGAATGCCGCCCCGCGTGCGCTCAGAAACCTGTTGATGTCGCTCAACGAAACTGTCGGCATGTCGGCATCGACGAAGATGCGAGATTTGACTCTTTCCGATAAAAATATTTTCCGCTATCCGGTGCTTTACATGCACGGGAGGAATAAGTTTTCAATCCCGGTCGAGGAGCGGCAGCCACTGAAGGTCTATCTCGACCGTGGCGGCGTTCTTGTCGCCGATTCATGCTGCGGTGCAAAGCCTTTCGATAAGGCGTTTCGTGAGTGGATGACACAGCTTTATCCCGATAAAAAGTTCGAGCGGATACCGGCGTCTCACGAAATCTTTTCAGAAAAGATCGGGCGGGATATCAAACTGCTGAAGCGGCGCACGGCAGAAGGGGGCGAAAACAGCTCTGGAGGAAACTTTACGATTCGTACCGCAGAACCAATCCTGGAAGGGATTGAACTCGACGGACGCTATGCCGTGATTTACAGCCGTTACGACATCAGTTGTGCTTTGGAACGCCAGAACTCCGGCAATTGCGAGGGTTATCTTCCCGAAGATGCGGTGAAGCTCGGGACAAACATTATCCTTTATGCGATGCTTCAAAATCAGCGATTTAAAACAACGGATGCAGGGCCCGCCAAGTAGTGACGCCGACTCGTTTTATGCCCTCTCAACCAGGCAGCGTTCGATGCG
>JBAXBD010000411.1:0-5940 GCA_037142165.1 Schlesneria sp.
CTAGAACAAGATGACATTAATGCCAAACGAAAAGCAAAATAGTGAACGAGGACTTCGCGAAGAGAAACCGCTCCGTTATGAACTAACGCTGTTACGTGCACTTGCAACTCAGTTTCCCAACATTGATTCGGCTCTTGCCGAAATCGCCAGACTCTCCGCCGTGCTGACGCTTCCCAAAGGAACGGTCCACGTCATTAGTGATATCCACGGAGAAGACAAGAAATTACGGCATGTGATTAACAATGCATCGGGGACACTACGACCGCTCATCGAGAAACTTTTCAAGGATCGAATGGACTCGAAGGAATTCTCAGAATTCCTGACACTAATCTTCTATCCCGCCGAAGTGACTGAACGTCTTGAGAAGACGATGACGGACGTCGATGAGTTGCGAACATTTGCTCGACGAACACTCAAACATCAATTCGAACTGGTTCGAGTTCTGGCGTCAAACTACAGCTTGAAGCGAACGATGCAGGTCTTTCCTCGCGAATACTCGAACCTTTTCACCGAAATGCTGCATGAACGTCCCGACGAACGGGGCGGGGGGTTCACCAATGCGGTGGTGGATGAACTTGTGCCGCGAGGTCGGGCTCTGCACCTGATTCACATTACGGGCCGGCTGATTCGTAATCTTGCAATTTACGAACTGATCATCGGTGGTGATTGCTGGGATCGAGGACCGCGAGGCGATCGAGTCGTTGACTACCTACGAGACCAGCCGAATGTTTCGTTCATCTGGGGTAACCACGATGCGGCATGGCTGGGCGCGGGATTGGGACACGAAGCACTGATCTGCCACGTCTTGCGTGTCTCTCTAAGGTATCGCCGACTAGGCCAACTCGATGAAGGATACAGTATACCACTGACGCCGCTTGAACATCTGGCTCGCACTGTTTACGTCGATGATCCGGCAACGCATTTCATGCCCAAGTCCGGCGGGATGAGATCCGATGTCATCATCGCACGTATGCAAAAAGCGGCTGCGATCATGCAATTTAAACTGGAAGGTCAAATGATCGCCCGTAATCCAGAATGGGGTCTGAATCATCGCCGCCTGCTGCACCAAATTAATCAAGAACGTAGGGTCATTACAATTGATGGCGTTGAATATCAATTATCAGACGGCCTGTTTCCGACGCTGGACTCGGAACGCCCCTATGACCTAAGTCCACAGGAAGAAGCCTGCCTTAATCGACTGCGTCATTCGTTTCTCAACAGCCAGAAACTAGGCGAGCACCTGCGGTACCTCGTCAATCACGGCGCAATGTATCTGCGACGCGACGATCATCTGATCTTTCATGGTTGCGTACCGTGCGATTCTGATGGTGCCTTCCTGCCGATGCCGATTAACGGAAAATCGCTGGCTGGTCGCTCCATGTTTGATGCGATCGAGCGCGTCATTGCCTGGGCGTTTGAGCAGCGTCAGCAGAAACATTTGGATCTGTTATGGTATCTCTGGTGCGGACCTCGATCTCCTTTGTTTGGTAAGGATCGGATCGCAACCTTTGAACGTGACTTTATTGCCGACAAGACCTCCCATCACGAGACGAAAGATCCGTATTTTTCGCTGGTGAACGAAGCGTGGTTTTGCGAAAAAGTGCTGGCTGAATTTGGAGTTGATTCGAAGCACGGCTTGATTGTGAATGGCCATGTCCCTGTCAAGATTGACGCATCCGAGTCACCGCTGAAGCGTAGTGGTAAAGCGATTACAATCGATGGAGGATTTTCTGAAGCATACGGTGACCACGGCTACACTCTGGTCATGGGTCCTGACAAAACACTGCTTGCGAAACACCACCATTTCGATTCCGTGGAATCGGCGGTGCGAGAGGGAATCGACATTGTCCCCAGCGTATCCGTCATCCGCGAGTGGGGTCGCACACGTCTGATGGCCGATACAGAACGCGGCGAGCAATTTCGTTGCGATATTGAAATGCTTGAACGTTTGATTGAACTTTATCGTAATAACGAACTCGCGCAGGATGAATGGCGCCCGAAGATGCGATCCTAAACAGGCACACCAAGGAGTCTCGCAATGAAATTCGCATTATTAATCGCCGTATTTGCAGGCGTGGTGACGTTTGCCAATGCGGCCGAACCGATCGTGATTGCTGACTTTGAAGGATCCAATTACAGCAACTGGAAATCGACGGGAACGGCTTTTGGAACTGGTCCTGCTCACGGAAAATTTGACGGTCAGATGCCTGTTGAAGGGTATCAAGGCCAGGGACTGGTAAATTCGTTTCTGGGAGGTGATAACGCAACAGGCACACTGACTTCGCCGTTATTCAAGATCGAACGGAAATTCATCACATTTCTGATTGGTGGCGGTGGCTGGGCAGATGAGACGTGTCTGAATCTTGTCGTCGACAGCAAGGTTGTCCGATCGGCGGCGGGTCCGAATACAGTCTCCGGTGGCAGCGAGCGTTTGGAATCTGCTGCGTGGGACGTCAGCGAATTTGCAGGTCTGGAGGCGATGCTCGTTATCGTCGATCAACGCCAAGGTGGTTGGGGGCATATTAATGTCGACCAGATTGTTTTGACAGATGACCGTGAATCGGTTCCGATCGTTGTACCGCCGGCTCCCATTGCAAGGAACGTGATACGAAATCTGATGATCGAAAAGAAATTACTCCATTTTCCGGTCAAAACAGGATCAAAGCAACGTGTCGTGACCGTCAGTGTTGATGGAAAAGTGGTTCGACGCATTGATATCGAGTTGGCTGATGAGGAAGCCGAGTGGTGGGCACCAATGGACGTCAGCGAATGGAAGGGCAAGAAATTGACAGTCATCGCGGACGCCCTGCCGGTAAATTCTAACGCGCTTGATACGCTTCGTCAGGCAGATTCGTTGATCGACGCAGAAAACTTGTACCAGGAACCACTCCGTTCGCAGCTTCATTTCTCACCCAAGCGTGGTTGGACGAACGACCCCAACGGACTGGTCTTTTACAACGGCGAATATCATCTTTTCTTTCAACACAACCCCTACGGTTGGAACTGGGGAAACATGCACTGGGGCCATGCCACCAGTCACGATCTGGTTCACTGGAAAGAACACTCCGAAGCCCTTTATCCCGATGAACAGGGGCCGATGTTCAGCGGCAGCGCCGTCGTTGATTGGAATAATACCAGCGGATTTGGAAAAGACGGCAAGCCACCGTTGGTACTGATCTATACAGCTGCTGGCAATCCAACCGTTCAATCTATCGCCTACAGCAACGACGGTCGCAAGTTTACGAAGTATTTTCAAAATCCGGTGATTAAACAGATCTCGGGTGGCAACCGCGATCCGAAAGTTTTCTGGCACGAACCTACCAAACAATGGGTGCTGGTACTTTATGTTGAAGCCCCAGGCAAGCAGCACACAATCCACTTTTTCAAGTCGCCGAACCTGAGAGAATGGAAATTGGCAAGCATCACCAAAGGAGGAATCGACGGGGATAAATATCTGTTTGAATGCCCCGACTTTTTTGAACTTGCTGTGGACGGCGATTTTTCGAGGAAAAAATGGGTGCTGACGGCTGCGAACAGCGAATATGCAATTGGAACCTTTGATGGAGAATCTTTTAATCCAGAACATTCAAAGATTCCGGACGTACGAGGAGTCGGCTTCTACGCAGCGCAAACGTTCAGCGACATCCCGATCAACCGCCGAATTCAGATCGGCTGGAGCCAGTCGCCTTCACCAGGAATGTCGTTCAATCAACTACAGACACTCCCCTGCGTGCTGACACTACGAACAACCCCAGATGGCGTTCGTCTTCACCGTGAACCAGTCAAAGAGCTCGAGGCTCTACGCGACGGCCCAAACCAGGCAGATTCGCTCTCGACCTTCCGTTCAGAACTTATCGAGCTGCGAGCGGAAATCGAACCGGGTCAGGCAACGATGATCGAGTTCAATTTGCGTGGAGCAAAGATTTCATATGACCCCAAAGAGCAAGTGATCGTCGTTAATGGTCATCGAGCACCAGCCCCCATAGTTAATGGGAAACAGAATGTGGTGGTATTTATTGACCGAACGATGCTGGAAGTCTTCGCGAGCGACGGCCTCACTTATGTCCCAATGCCGTTCATTCCTAAGGCCCAAGACCAATCTGTCCTGTTAAGCTCCCATGTCGGCGATGACGCCCCAAACATACGACTTCAGGTTTTTAAACTGCAATCGTCCTGGACCGAGAAATAGTTGCCCTTAATACAAACGTAACGTAGTTCCACAGCGAAGTTCGACATCTATGTCCCACAGTCTTGGCATGGGAAGCAAGGACGATTTATCCGTCATAATCCTTAATCTCGTTCGTGTAACCAGATTCGCTCGGGAATTGAAGTTTTCCGTTCAATGTCGCTTTTCCGAAGATGAGGCGAATTTATTGAGTTTACCGTCGCTGAAGCCGAACCAATTTGTCAGAGTCGAACTTAGACGGACTATTGAGTTGATTCAGAGAGCGTTCCATGATGTATGTTGTTGCTGCAGTCCTCGTCGGAACTATCGGATTTACAATTTCTCAAGCTTGGTTGATACGTCAACTTCGTAAACATTATACCCGCCCGCTCGCCTCGTGGCCCGCAGATAAACCCTGGCCGAAGGCGGCAGTTATCTTATCACTTCGGGGAAACGATCCTTATCTTGAGTCTTGTCTTCGAAATCTCATCCGGCAAGATTATCCGAATTTTTTCGTACAGATCGTGATCGATTCAGACACCGATCCAGCTTGGAGCGCGATTCGAGCCATCCAGACCGAGTGCGGACCGACTCGCCTCAGAGTAACGACTCTTCAAAATCGAAGTACTGATTGCAGCTTAAAAAACAGCTCCATCATTCAAGCAATTAGCAGTCTGCCCGAAGAAACCGAAGTCGTGGCGTTTGTTGATGCCGACGCGATTACTCATTCGACCTGGTTGAGAAGTCTTGTCGCTCCGTTGGCAGATCCTGAAATCGGTTGTACGACCGGAATTCGCTGGTTCGCTCCGACTGACAACACTTTTGCAACTCGATTGCGATGTTTCTGGAATCTGATCGCAGCGTCCGGCATTTTTTATTCGAATACACCATGGGGCGGGTCGATGGTTGTACGTCGACACCTATTAGACACCGGACTGGCAGAGGAATGGTCTCATATGTTCTGCGAGGATGTTCACACGTTGAACCACTTGCAGCGCCGTAATCTGAAACTGATTTGTGTCCCACAGGCGACGGTGGTCAATCGCGAATCGACCACCGTTATGGGATGTCTTCGATTCGTCAATCGGCAAATGTTAATCTTCCGGCTCTATCATCCCCAATGGTGGTCTGCTGTGGCATTAATCACGTTTACCGCCGTATTGCGATCTTGTCATTACTTCTTCATCTGCAAGTCATTCATTTATGGTGAATGGCTAACGTGCCTGACGTTGCTACTGATCCGCCCAATAAATCTCTACGTAACGAGATATGAGGCCTATCGACTGGACCAGGCTGTTCGCCAAATGGTGGTTAACAACGGTCAGGAAATCACGCCAAATCCAGTTCCCAACTTCGTAGGTTACCTGTGTGCCGAGGCGATGTTCTTATCGTCAATGCTGTATGCACTCGGTGCCCGTTTCGTCAATTGGCGAGGGATCACATACAAAGTTAAAGGACCTAGCAACATCAAAATGCTGGCATATCGGCCATTTCTCGAGTCATTCGCTTCGACAGGATTGACCAACCGTTCTAGCGTTGTGTGAGACTCGGCGACTCACTCAGCCTAGCACCGATTCGATCCCGACCCATTGGGCTCAAAACAACGCCGAATTTCTTTTTGGAATTCAGCAATCCTAGCCGGGTCGAGTTGTGCCGTTCGATCGGTGCCTTGACATGCAGCTGAGCGAATCCCAATGACGTCGGCATTTGAGCCTGCTAAAAACGGCAGTGATTCACGATTCAAACGACCAGCGAGAGCCAAAAACATTCCAACC
>JBAXBD010000412.1:0-5938 GCA_037142165.1 Schlesneria sp.
CGTATGGTCGGGGCAAGAATGGCTGCATGCGCGTCGACCGGCAACACAAGTGCCTCGCTGGCAATCTACGCGAGCACGGCACAACTGTTTCGTGTTGTCGTCTTTGTCGGAAGTGGCAAGATCGCTTACGGGAAGCTCTCACAAGCCCTCGATTACGATGCAAAGACACTCCAGATTTTGGGGGATTTCGATGATGCTCTCGAGCGGGTTCGTGAGGTCGCAGGGGAACGAGGTATCTACCTTTGTAACAGTGTGAATCCATTTCGGCTTGAAGGTCAAAAGACCATTATGTACCGGGTTCTCGAAAGCCTGAATTGGCAAATCCCTGACTGGATTGTTGTTCCGGGCGGCAACCTCGGAAATTCGTCGGCGTTTGGGAAAGCGTTTATCGAACTGAAGGCGCTGGGGTTGATTGACCGCATTCCGCGCCTGGCCGTCATTAACGCCGCAGGCGCGAATACACTCTATCAGCTTTACGAAGAGCGCGGCGTTCGTTGGGATGGTGGAATGTCAGACGATTCCGTTGTGGAGACGTTCTTTTCCGAAATGGATAGCGAAAAGCGCAAGGCATCAACCCTGGCGAGTGCCATTGAAATCAATCGCCCGGTTAATCTGAAGAAGTGTTTGCGAGCGTTGGACGCATGTGATGGGGTTGTGAGACAGGTCACCGACCAAGAAATTCTCGATGCGAAAGCTCAAGTTGGAGCAGGAGGGTTCGGCTGTGAACCTGCCAGCGCGGCGAGCGTTGCTGGCGCGAAGCGACTTCGGGCTGAAGGAGTGATCGCCCCGAGCGACAGGGTCGTCTGTATTCTGACCGGTCATCAGTTGAAAGATCCTGATGCGACCGTTGCTTATCATTCGGGCAACACAGCGTTGTTTGAAGAAAAGCTCGGCATGCGAGGCGTCAAAACCGCTGAATATGCCAACAGTCCTGTCGTTGTTGAGAACAACCTCCAAAAGATCATCGAAGTGCTCGAACGCTAGACGGCCAGAAGACAATTCTCCGTCACGCTTGCACTGCAGATGGCTTCAGCCGATCCATGTTGTCGCTCCACAATAGACCGAGTGTGCCGAGAGCATAGAAGGTGTATTCGACGTCAGTGGACTGATCCCACGCGGCGGCTCGAAAACCTCCTTCAGGATGCTCAAGGGCAAGGATAAATTGTTCGAGTCGCCGAGGATCGATCACGTCTCTGGCTTCGAGATCCAGGCACGTCAGGTATCCGGTAAACGTTGAAAGCGAATCGGCGAAGGGAATACGAGAGTTCGCCTGAAAACCACCTTCGTCACTTTTTACATCACTGAGGTAAGCGATGACGTCTTCCCTGAGATTCGGGCCAATCGAAGAATGCAGCATCAGCAGACCGACCGCAGCCGCGGTTGGATTTGTTCCGCTGCGTTTCATTGGGGCGATTTCGACAAAACCACCATCGTCACGTTGTCGTGCTTTGACGAAACTGACTAAATCCGCTGGTGCCGGCAAGGACTGGTCGATCAGTTCATAACAGAGGGCCACCAGGAATGAATGATAGGTACTACCGAGTGCCCCTTCGTGTGTTTTCGCGTATCCGCCATCGGACGAACGGAAGCCTTCAAGTCGTGTGGCCAGTTGCTCGGGCCAATTCAAATCGGCCTGAACCAGGAGGTTAATCCCAGAAGCCCCTTGGACCATGAGTGCCGAATAAAGCCAACTGACGACATCGATCACGGTTGCCTGTTGTTGACGTGCCTGATCAAGAAACCGCGAAACTCTTCGTGCGTCATCGGCCGTAAACAACTTGAGAGCCGACAATGCACGTATCGCGAACGCCGTGTAATAGAGGTCCGACTCGCGACCCTCGGGTTCTTCATTGGCAAATTCGACGGGAAGTCCCCGTCCGCCAAATCCACCATCTTCATTCTGTTGTGTAAGAATAAACTGGCGGTGACGTTCACGACGGACGGCATCCCAACGGGACAAGCCTCTTGAGACACGATCATCGAGACGAAACAAATACGGGTGCGCCATGCGTCGCTCACGTCGCGCCGACGGTTTTGCCGACGATAGGTAGCAAGCCCGTTAGTGGAACAAGTTTGACTTGCGGCACAGGGACCGTTGTGTCCGACAGAACAGTATCGATCAGGAAATAGAGCAACTGTCGCAATGGATCCGGCTGGACTTCGTCTGCAAGCGCTTCGGCCCGGCTGCGACATTTTTCAACGAGCGCTTGTGCTCGCTCAAAAATACCGAGCTTCTGGTAGAAGTGTTTCATGCGTTCGGCACGGCCAACGGCAGACGATGGCTCGAGAATCGCCTTCTCAAGTTCTTCTCGAACCGTCCCCTTCGCAGCATCGAGGGCGAGTGCCAGCAATAAGGTCGGTTTTGCCAATTCCGCGTCGCGTCCCGCCACGATCTTGTTTGGCGCCTGCTCTTCCCAGTCTTGAAGATCATTAAGTATCTGAAATCCAACCCCGATGTGCCGACAAAACGCCTGAACCATGGAATCGTACGATTCCATGGGGCCTGCCATTCGAAGGCCGGCATAAAGCGCGGCGTCAAAGGCAGGAGAGGTCTTTAATGCGTAAAGTTTCATCGCATCGAGCGCGGTCAACTTAAGGATTTCTTCACCAGTCCATCGCAACTCGGCGCCTTGCCCTTCGCACAGTTTTAGATGTGCATTGGCGAGTCGATCAAGAATATCGCTTGCAACCTCGGCTCCAATTTGCCGACGACTTTGACTCACCAGGCGATATCCTAATCCGATGAGATAGTCGCCGACGTTGATCGCAGTTCCGACTCCGTATTGGCGATGAAGAGTTTCTTGACCATACCGGTAAGGGTCATTGTCCTGGATGTCGTCATGCACGAGGGATGCTTTGTGAAAAGCTTCGATTGCCAGTGCGGTACGTCGGACCTCAACCGAAAACTTTGGCAGTTCATCACCTGTTGAAGCCTGGAGTCCCTTACCACCCGTAAGGGCGTCGTACGCAGCCAGGGTAATGAATGGTCTGAGACGCTTGCCTCCTTGCACGAGCCAGCGCCGAGCGATGGATTCCGTTTCGCCAAGTAACATATCTCCCGTGCTGGTCCCTTGCCGAACTTGCGGCAGGACCTCGTCAAACTCGTCCTCGAACATCCGGTTCGAGGCTCGCATCATCGGGACATACCCAGACGTTCGTGATTCTTCCAGTGGTTCGTACTTGTCGAGACAATGCCATACCCAGGATTCATCGAGTTTTGTGTTCTTGCAGTCACCCGAGTGAAGCGGCACCGCGTACGATGGAACACCGGCAAGCAGGACCTTGTCGATCGCCTTTTCAAGTACGTTCAGGCAGGCAACACCCAGGATGCCATCGACGTGTCCTGAAACGATGATCTTCAGGACGATCGGCGAGCCTTCTGCGACAAGCACTTTGTAACCAAGTTGTTCGGCTCGAACTTTATAGTCCGCAATCGAACACGCACCGCATTTCTCACAATCAAGGCCGAACTCATCGTAATCTGCAGGACAACCTTCCGCATGTTTCAGACAATGTGGCAATAGCAGGAGTCGTCGTTCGAACGGAATCGCGAGGAATTGCTGCTTCCAGAACGCGTTGCCAATCAACACCATCGTAAACCCAAGAAATCCCTCGGGCTGGCCAATCTGTTCGAGCAGTTTTCGAGAATGTGCTTCCAGGGCGGATTTATTGAATGGACGACTTTTATCGAGTTGCTTGGTGTAACTCTCGGCCGCCAAACGTATGTGCTCTCTTAATTCGAGTGTCTCGGGAACGAGTTTCAAGTGGGACGTACTGCGATTACGCCGAGGTTTATCTTCAACAGGATTTTCCACGGCAGATAAATCATTTGTCGTAGTCGTGGTCGTAACCGATTCGGTCGTGACCTCATCACTTTCAATCGTCGTCCCGTTCGTCTCGGCGAGCATAAACTGCCTTTCAGGTATCCAAATCAAGCCATAACTGGCAAGCGTGAGCGTTATTGGGGCCGTAAGCTGGCACCATCATCTGCTAAGTCTTTTTGCCGTGACCGGATGGTATCGCGGCGCCTTCCTCAACGTAAGTCGAACCAGACGATTCTGTTTGTGTCTGATCTGCGTGCTCGATCGCTCGAGCCAGAACCGACACCGTGAAGATTATTGGATAAAGCCGCTCAAAATACCACAGCTTGGCAAAGTACAAACCGATCGGCGACGGATTTTGGAAGGTTCCTGACTCGACTCGCTTAAGCAACCATTCCAAACCGCGTTCGCACGAATCTTGGTATTTCTTTAACGATAACAGGGCTTCTACCGCCAGTGCTGTTTCTTCCGTCGAAGACGGAGTGTTTTTAGCCCCACCCCACCCACCATCGGAATTTTGAACGTCGGCGAGCCAGGCAATAGCGGACTGGGGAACCGAATCATTCAGTCGGTCCCAGTCTCGATAGGCTGCTAGAACGCGAGCGACGCCGTACACAGGGTTTTCTTCATCCTGGGAAAACTGGTTGCCGAACCAGAGGGGGAACCACGTTCCATCCGGTCGTTGAGTTCTTGCCAGGTATGCAAATCCCGCTGGTGCTGCTTTGTCGATTCGAGAGATCAAGCTGATGTTCGGTCCTTCAGCTTGTACTCCGTCGCGGACTTGCTTTTCACGCCAGAAGTAAAGCGCTCGAAGCGCATGCGCCGTCAAATCAGGGGTGCTTCGATCGAATGGAAGTGCTCCCCAACCGCGACAGAATGTTGGCCAGCCACCATCATTGTTTTGCAGGTCAAGCAACCACTTCACGGCCGCCGCCAGCGATGGAGCAAGGTTTGAAACTTGCGGATCGAGTTTGAGTAATGCCAATATCGCACCGGGTGTGTCGTCCGCATCGGGAACGCCGCCGGATAAGTCCGTCCAAGCCCAACCACCAGGAGCGGCGTTCGTATAGCGATGTACAATTTGGTGTTGTTGACCAATTAACCACACCGCAACCGATTCAACGTGCGCCTCGGACAGCGATTCAGGCCGTAACGCATTGACCGAGAGTGTCGTGACCCACGTCGCAAGATTCGTGTCAATGGGCCAACTGCCGTCTTCACGTACTGACGCCTTGAGAAAATCAATTCCACGCCGGGTAACAGGATGGTCAGACTGATTCATCGCGGCGAGGCTCATCGTGACAAAACTCGTGAGAGGAGTCGCTTCGAGGAAACCGCCACTTTCGGGCTGAATTCCCTCTAATCGCCGCAGTGTTGGTCCCACCGACGCTCGTCGAATCATTCGAATAAATGGGTTTCGCGATGGGGCCAAAAAATGCTGGACCTGCCCGATCGCAATCAGTGCAGGCAATGCGTAGCTGACAACAGGCAAGTGAATCCAACGATAAAACCAGTGAGGCAAACACCCCAGTTCGAAAGGCAAAGGCGGCAAATCCTTCCAGGAAATCAGGCCTGCGAGCGCACATTGAGTCAGGATCGGAACCGAAAATGTATGGTCTTTTCCGTATCGTTTTCGAATGGCATCGAACCCACCGTGGCGGTCCATGTAGGCATTGGCCTGCTTCGAAACGTTGTTCGTGTTCTCGTCATATCCCGCAAGATGAAAACTGGAATAGACGAGTGCTGTTGTCGAAATATTGCTGTGGCTAAGAGTTGTATCGCCCCATCCACCGTCAGGATTCTGATGTTGGAGTAGCCATTTCAGTCCACCTTGAACAAGAGTTTCAAATTCTGAGGCACGCTGAGGTTGATTGCGCGCCACCAGTATCAGGGCGGCCAACGCTGTCGCCGTCGAAAGGGGGGACGACGAGAGTTCCCCTTCCCACATTCCATTAATTGTGGACTCGTCAAGTAGCGTCGCCGCCGCAAGATCATATCCTCGGCGAAGGCGGTCGAAATTGATCATACGCAATCTTACTCCGACAGGCGTTGCCTCAAACGCTCACACATCTAATGCGTCTAATCCATCCATCAGATCGTCAAGGGCATCCCTCGGC
>JBAXBD010000413.1:0-5913 GCA_037142165.1 Schlesneria sp.
GCCCCTGTCGTCCCGGCCGCTTTCCACGCAGCACGACTGAGCCGCGCGGGCCGAGGGACTGCCACTGTCCGTCGCTGAAAGCGAACACGAGCGCCGTGTCCGACTTTGGCAATGCCAGTTCGACTCCTGCAATTCGCAGCTCCGCTCCGTCCTTCTGCAGCATCGGTGGATGAATCGCGAACTGCGTGATGTTCTCGATCTTTGAGATTTCAATACTGCCGTCGTCGGCAACGGTGGCATTGAACTCGGCGCGGGCATAGTGCTGCTTCAGCCCAAGTAGCTCGACCCAGTGACAACGATTGTACTTCAACGTCCATGTGACGAACCGCAACTGTCGTGGGGCGTGGTCGAGCCCCTTCGCGGCAAATTCGCCAATCCGACGCATCTGCTCGGTATGCGTAACCGGATCGATGACATGTCCGGTCCCTGGCGAGATCAAGTTCACCATCGGCAGACCTTCTTTTGCGAAGGCCTCGCCCATGATCACGTGTGCCTGAAAGAAGACATCCTGGTCGCCAATGGCTGCGATGGCAGGTACGACCCCGGCATTTGCGGCGTAGTCGATCGAGTCGAGCATGTGCAGTCCCAGTTCCTGATGTTCCGGAAGCGGGCCGACCTTGGTGAACGACGGGATCGGGGTCTCGGAGAAGCGATGTGTGTCGACGTAGCCGCAATATGGCCCCAGAGCGATAAAGCGGTCCGGGTGCTTCAGTCCAAGATGCCATGTCCCCGAAGCCCCCATCGACATGCCACGTAGTACAATCCGATCACGATCGATGTTGTAATTACGGCAGATCGCTTCAATGGCTTCGAATACATCGGTTTCACCCGCCCAGCGATAGCAGTTCTCGACACGACCCAGTGGATGCAATTCGATGTAATTGACCTCAGGTGCGGGCGTTCCGTTGTCATCCCCTTGATCAAAGCGGGCACCGAATCGAAGTTCGCTTATCCCCACCGGTTTGGAACTACCATGAAGCACGACATCGAGTCGCATCGGTCGAGTGCCATCGTAGTTCTGAGGGACAATCACGCCATACGGTTGAGTCGACCCATCGACGGCAGAGACAAATCCGCGCAGCACGCTCCCCTTTTTCGTTGTCCAGGGGGTTGTGTTCGCGGCAATCGATTCGGCACGTTTTAAGCCTCGGGTGACTGACTTATACACCAGTTCGACATCTTTCGGCGTAAGCTGCTGGTCATATCGCAAAGCCCAGACGGCTCCTTTGTGAAAGACCTCGGCGTCGGCGAGCAGATCAGGGTTTGCTGTTTCCAGTTGAGAGATCCTGATCCCCAATTGGCGCACGGCTTCTTGCGGCTCTGCTGCGATGGCAGAGTTCACCAGAAGGAAAACACCGCAGACAGCGAAACAAACACAGTTTTCAGCGAAGACCTGACTGGCAGGCCATGCATGGGATCTCGACGCGCGGGATGTACGTTGATCGTTTGAGACGCAATGCACTGAATTGTCCTCCATTCTTGTGGGGACATTCAGCCTATCGGACGTCACCTGATGTTGCCAGTTGGCGTGTGCATACGTCAGCGGCAGATGGGGATTCCATTCGACACGGATTCGCTCTACGGATTCCCTGTCACCTTCTCAAAAGTAACGAGATAGTTCTCTTTCAGGAGGTCACGTTCTTCACGCACCTTTTTGAATCCCGATTTGACGATTTCTGCCTCAAAGACTTCTTGTCCTGCTCGAACGTGGCTCATGATCCAGTCGGTACTGGTCCCTTCAACACGACGAAATTCGACGAGAATGACTCGGCCACCCGGTTTCAATGCCCGGTGAAGTGACTCCATCGTCTTCAGTGGATACTCGAAGTGATGGTACGTATCACAAATGAAGGCGACATCAATCGATTCGGGAGGCAAGTTGGTTGAATCCGCAGTGCCGCGTAATGTTTCGACGTTGAGCATTCCCCTCTCACGACTCGTTTTCTCGATGTGATCGAGAAACGTTTGCGCGATGTCCACTGAGATGACTCGACCCGCTTTACCGACAAGGGGAGAGAACATTCGGGTGAATAGCCCGGTTCCTGCACCGATATCGGCGACCGTCTGGCCTGGCTGGACTTTGCACGCAGCGACAATCTCTTTGCGATGTGCGAATACTTCGCGACTTTCTGTTTCGAATCGCCCCTGAAATTCTTTCACGTCCGGATTACGAAAAGTATCGTTGATACCGGGTTTTACGCTTTGTTCTTGCGCGGTTGTCATATCGACGAATGACAAACTACTGACCAGGAGCAGTGCCAGAGATGCAGTACGAAACATGGAAGCTCAAACCTTTCTGAAATCAATTCGAATTTACGAATGCCGAATTCGAAAGGGGGCGTCGTTCTCCACCTTATCGATCACGACTTTGTTGTCACTTGCCGGGATGAAAGAGTTTGTATGTCTTGTACCCGCCGCCGATGTTCGCTGCTGAGAATCCCTTTTGTACAAGAATTCTGGTGGCGATGTAGCCTCGTTGGCCAACCTGACAATAGACGGCAATCGTCCGGTCCTGTGGAAGTTCTTTCAGGCGGGATCGGAGATCATCAACGGGGATATTTACGGCTCCGGGGATGTGCCCGTTCGCAAATTCCTGCGTCGTCCGTACGTCTAAAAGAAAGGGTTTGTTCGCAGAGGAGTCTGCCAGTACCACTTCGAGATCAATTTGTGGATGCTCACCTCGTAACAATCCACCCGCCACAAATCCCAACATGTTGATCGGATCTTTGGCCGATCCGAACTGAGGTGCGTAGGCCAGTTCCATTTCTTCCAGATCGAATGCGGTCATTTTCGCTTGAATCGCAACGGCAAGGACATCAATTCGTTTGTCGACACCAGCCCCACCGGCTCCTTGAGCACCGAGAATCTGGCCCGTTGCTGGATCGAAGAGAAGCTTCAGCACCATCCCTTCTGCTCCAGGGTAATAACCGGCATGGTGTGCCGGATGAATGTAGACCTTACGGAAGGGGCGGTTTGCTCGTCGTAAGTCTTTTTCCGAAGCGCCGGTCATGGCTGCGGTACGGTCGAAGAAACCGAGGATCGAAGTCCCCTGGGTTCCTCGGTACTTCATTGCACGACCGAACACGTTGTCGGCGGCGATCCGCCCCTGGCGGTTGGCTGGTCCCGCTAGCGGGACTTGAGTCTTGTCGCCCGAAATCACGTCGCTCACTTCGATTGCGTCTCCAACAGCATAAATGTCGAGGTCGCTGGTTTGCAGGTAATCATTGACGCGAATTCCACCTCGCGGCCCAATTTCCAGGCCCGCATCAACGGCCAGCTTGTTCTCAGGACGCACGCCGATTCCAAAAATGACCAATTGCGCTGTGAGGCGTTGACCGGAACCCAGGCGAACAATCAATCCATCGGCACTCTGCTCGATTGCCTCGGCAGATTGGCCGAGTACCAGCGTGACACCTTTGGCTGCGAGAGCCTCAGCGAATGGCGTGGTCATTTCCTTGTCGAAAGGGGACAAGATCTGGTCATTCTTCTCGACGACAGTGGTCGAAATTCCGAGTCGAACCAGATTCTCGGCCAGTTCCAGGCTGATGAAGCCGGCCCCCAGAAGAACGGCCTGTTTCACATGGCTGCTCACCCGCGCCTTGATGTGGTCAGTGTCTTGCAGGTTCCGCAACGTGAAAACGCCGGGCAGGTCAATGCCTGGTATTAACGGACGAAAGGGAGCCGCGCCGGTCGCGAGAACCAGCTTATCGAACGTTTCCTCATAGACCTGACCGGTTGCCAGATTTCGGACACGAACGGTTCTCGCAGCACGGTCAATTGCTTCGACCGACGATTGTGTGCGGACATCGAGCTTGAACCGAGTACGCAATCGCTCGGGCGTCGTGACGAGCAACTTGTCACGCTCGGCAATCTCGCCCCCGATGTAATAGGGAAGGCCGCAGTTGGCGAACGAGACATCCGGTCCTCGTTCAAATACCACAATTTCAGCATCTTCCGAAAGACGACGGGCCCGAGCGGCTGCCGATGCGCCTCCAGCCACTCCACCGACGATCAATAGTTTCATCTTGGAATTCCTTTGTTGAGGTTGGCGAGGGCCTTTTCAAACTTCGAAGAGAGAGCGTTGTGTCACTGCATCGGACTTCTTCGGGTCTGCAACTTGACTGATTGAGTCAAGTTGCAGGATTTCTTCCAAAGTAGCCATCATCGCTCCGCGCCTGTCATTTTTTGTAGCGGAGGCTTCCAGCCTCCGTACATTTTGCTCTGCGGCTGGAAGCCGCAGCTACGGCTTGTGGTACGCCGTTTTCGACTTACAAAAACTGACAACCTCTCCGCGTGATGAGCATACGTCGAAAACGGTTCAAACGTTGCCTTAGCTTCGGGGCAGTTACTGCGTCTCAATTTCTGATTTGAAAAAAAAGCTGATTGTTATTTGCCTGGTTCTCGAACAATGCTCATCACGCGGAGCGATGATCGTTACTTTGGCCTGAGGCAAAGCCTCTTGAGAGTCTTCTGTGACGCAGCCTCTTCGAATTCGACCCGCCAAAGAGCACTGCATGACCGAATCCGGTCATGCAGTGGCACTCGAATTTGGAAGATTGACAAAGTACCAGGGCTTCAATGTGCACAACACGCGGCGGAATCCTTGCTGCACTGATTCCACGGCATGCGGGCCAGCATCATTCCCATCCCGCAAGTGTCCGTGATCCCGGCGAAGACGAGTCCCGCTCCGATGAACGCGGAAAGTCCTACAAATCCAGGGTGAACAAACCAGGCGAGGATCGCACCAAGTAGAACAAGTGATCCCGCTGCGATGCGGACCTGACGTTCCAGCGACATTGCCTTTTTGCCACGAACGACGGGAAGACCCGCCGCGACGCACGCCGTCGTTCCCCCTTCGACGTTGACGACATTCGAAAATCCCGCCTTCACGAACTTCTCACACGCTTGTTGACCTCGACCCCCGGATTTACAGATGACGTAAAGAGGTTCATGGGACGAACCGTTTCGGGCCTGCATCAAAGCGTTGACGTCGAGCTGGTCTAGCGGAACGTTCCGGGCGACGTCGACATGGACCTCCCGGTACTCGACAGGCGTGCGGACATCGATCAGTTCGATCTTCTTTCCATCCTTGACGAGGCCGGCCAGTTCTTGTGGCTTGATGGTCGTGACGCTCATGAGCTACTCCTTAAATTCATTCTTTGGTTGTGGAAAGGCATTTCAAAAACAGGGGCATATCCTGGTGTGATGATCACTTTAGCAAAAACGGATCAATTGCATTTGCCGCCGAATCGGGCCTCAATGCATGTCATGATGTTCGCCAGATGAGTTTCAATGATCTGGTAATACGCATTCCGACCTTCTTTCTCGTTGACCAGAAAGCCGCACCGCTGCATCAGTCGCAAATGTTCTGAGGCCATGTGGCTGGGAATTCCACAGGAGTCAGCCAATTCTCCGACGGTATACCGTCCCTGGAGAAGCATCTGAACCATACGAAGCCGATGCGGATGAGCCAGTATTTTCAAGCATTCTGCCGCTTGCCCCATGGCCTCTAATGGTGTGAGCTTTAGGGTTGTCTTCGTCTCAGTCGTCATTCGTCGTTCTCCAGTACTCAAATATATCGGAATGTTCCGACATGTCAATGAGTCTTTCTGGAGGTCATTCAGGAATTCAGGACGAGCCTCACATGCCATGGCTCTTGTGCCACTGCTTAACCGCCTTGGGTTAAGCAGTGCTCTTCGGCAGAAAGTGCCTTCAACGCCGGTCCCATCGGCGCAACGCCAGCCCGATACGTAAGTCAAGGAGCACGAAACTTGACGCCTGGTTGTGCGTCGCGCGAATGAACAATCCGCTCGAAACGCACTGCTTCTCCGAAGACTCCAGAGAGGCTTTGCCTCAGACCAAAGTAGCCGTCTCGCTCCGAGGTTGTCATTTTTTGTAGCGGAGGCTTCCAGC
>JBAXBD010000414.1:0-5913 GCA_037142165.1 Schlesneria sp.
GAGCAGACAGGCTTCGTGCTCACCTGCCCGCAGACGGTTCCGTTTCCGTGACGGGATATTGCGAATATGGAGTCCTCGAAAGGGAAGTCCCCTTCCTATTGCGGTACTATCCAAAAGCAATCGCGGGTTCAATTGCGGACGTCAACGCCTTAAAGCCAAACGACAAATCGACACTCGAAATTGTGCCAACATTGAGTTCCGACTCGATTTCACTTGTTCTGCTTGATCATGGCACACCTGTTCCGGATGTCGTTTTCACGTCGATCGACGACACTTTAAACAATGTGGAATTGAAGGCCAATCGCGAAGGGCGAGCAACTTGGAAGCCCACTGGTTCGGGCCACTATTGTGTCTATACGAAAGTCGTGCGCCAGAAAGAGGGCGAACTGGCCGGCAAGAAATATCACGAGATTCGCGAGTTTCCTACATTGGCCTTCCGTTGGCCGGTTGAAAGAGCGGGTGGTGACGCTCTCGCAACCGAGCTATTTGAAAAGGCGATCTCCGCGCGAGCGAGATGGCACGATTTTCGCGGATTCTCAGCGGATATTGACGGGACCTACGATGGGCGGTCTTTTTCGGGCTCAGTCCTAATTGCAAAAGATGGAGCGGTTGAACTGAAGATAGACCAACCTGTCGCCGAAGATTGGGTCAACGAACAACTCAAATCGCTCGTTATGCACCGTATGGAATCATCCGGGCGAAGCCCCCCAGTCCTTCGATTTGCAGACCAGGACGTTCACAATCCGCTTGGTCGTTTGCTGACGTTTGTCGGTGGTCGCTTTGCTTCGAGCTATCGCGTGAAAGACAACCAGCTGAAAGTTGTGAACCGAAACCTCGGTAAAGAGAACATGACGATTACGGTTCTTGAAAATGACAAGACACCCGAAGGGAAATACCTACCGCATCTCTATCACGTCCAATACTGGAATGCGGTCGACGGCAGTCTGCAAAGAACAGAAACGTTCGAGAATCGTTGGGCACGTATTGGTAAGTTCGATCTCCCTGCAATGAACACCCTTTTGACATCTTCGGCCTCGGGCTTGGGAGTGCGCAGTTTCCGGCTTACGAATCACTCGCTGCTGTCAGCTGAATAAGTCCAAGTCCGTGATTCGTAAGCACGATAGAATGGTGGCAAATGGCATACGTCATTGAGAGGTTTCCGTGACGTCTGGCGCAGTCGGCGAAAGTCTGGCCAACAGATCTCGCAGCCGTTTTTGATTGACTTCCCGAGTAAACGGGTTTTCATCGCGCCGGCCCATCACAGCCGTCGCCATTTCAGCCGCACTCATTGCCGGACCTGAACTTGCCGGACCTGAACTTGCCGGACCAAAACCGACTTCGATCGGTAGTGCAATTTCGGAAATGACTAATTTCTGATCGGAGGTCAGCAGTTGGTCTATTGCATAGAAACACTGTTCAGCCTCGTCACTAAACAATGTTTCTGCCTTGTTTAATTCATCGAGCTTAAATGCGATGGCCTTGGCTTGTTCTCCGTCTAATTCGACACGCAATGTCAGATTGGGGCGGGACAAAAGTTCGAGTTTTCCCACGAGAGTGGCAAGACCTCGTTTCGCGCCGCGGCTCCCTCTTCCTCCGGTACCTGCAATATTCAAATCGCTCATGTTTACTCCGGTTGCTGGAACATTGTCACCGTTACCGAGAACAACGGACATCGGGGATTGAGGGCGCGACGGACGGGACGTATTGACGTTATTCGGTTTCCCAGAACCGATGGGCTGCATGACCATAAATGTCGCGCTGACTCCCAATACTAAGCCTAAGATACCAGATGATACCGATGCCGCGAGTGAATTGGATTGTTCTCCGCCGCCGGGAGACATCTCAAATCGTTGAACCATAATGCTCTCTCTAAAAAGCCAACCACAAGTTCACACCCCGCAATATGGTACCCTCCATGTCGAGCGGCGACGACAGTCTCCGACTCTTCGTAAAGCTGAAAAGGCCCGTTCGTTGTCGATCCGAAATATTCACGATTACTGGATTTACCTCGCGATCGGCTCACTCATTTCTCGCCGACGGTTGCAGTTCGCCCAGCAAAACACGAAATTCATACCACAAAAGAACTAGTCATGATGCCAAAAGCTGCAACAAAGCCCCTTTTCAAATCAGAGGCAACGTGGACCAACAAACTCTATCTCTGAGTCGCCTGGCGCCGCTCATTCGGTGCGCCGCCTTGGTGCTGACCATCTGGGGCATCGTTGGCTCACGTTTGCAATCGACGCCTGGATGGTTAGCAGTTGTTACTGGCTGTTGTGTCGGCATCAGCGCCTGGTTCAAACCCCATCGTGCGAATGGCAAACAACGGAAACTGGTTGATCTTGCTGCGCTGGCGCTGTTCTGCTGGGCACTCATTATTGCAGGACGTTTTGTGTGCACGCTTTCTGGCGTCAATCACGGCATCTTGTGGCTTGCCTACCGTTCCGCCACTGACGAGGACGGGATTGCGATCTTATCTGGTGATCTTTCTGAGGAACGCGTAGAGGCCGCTGCCAATGGTAACGCGGCAATTCACTCCGTCTCAGCTATCAACGCTCATTCTGAGGAGGACTTGCGTGAGGCAAGAGAGCGTTGGAAATCCCTGAACGACGAGAAAAAAGCCTGGTTTCTCGAACGATGGCGAGCCACCGTAAACGGAGCAAATCAGTTGGCCTGGAGCATGATTCATCGGAATTCATTTACCATGGCTTACGAGGGGACAAACCTGTTCTGGCATCTGACAGGCATTGCAGTCGCGATCGTTCTCGGCGCCGGTTCAACACCAAAACAATCTACAGGCCAAGTGAATTTGTAAAGCGTTGATTTCGCTTAGAGAAAGTCACTTGATGTTTGTCTAAACGGCTCACTCCGACTTTTCACCAACGTCTGACCCAGTAGAGACAGCAAGTTTAGCCAGCAGACGATTCAGTCGTTTCTGGTTGACCTCCTGAGCAAACGGGGTTTCATCAGGGTTGATTCCACTTCCCATCCCCATCACACCAACTCGGGGTGGTGCGCCGGCGGTTGGTTTACTTCCTCCCGTCGAAGAACCTCCGGCACTCGAGCGGCCTCCGCTGCTAATCCCTCCGCCTCGGCCAGATTGCAATCTAATCATTGCCAATACATCTTTCTGCTCTGGGGTGAGCATTGCGTCTGAGAAATCATTTTGTTCCAGGAACTGTTCACCAGTCATGGCGTCAGCTTTTCCATGTTCGAGCAGTTTGGCGACGATAGCAATAACTTGTTCCGCTTCCAATTCAACCTGTCGCTTCAAGTTGGGCCGCTAAGGAAGCTCGAGTTTTTCGACCGGAGAAGTCAGAGATCGTTTGCCGCCACAACCCATCATCCCCCCTCCACCCATTCATGGTGCACCACTACCCATTCCAACTGGACTCGAGGTACTGGCCGCAACATCCGAATTTGGCACACGACCAAAGGTTTCGATTCCGAGCAATGTCGCTCCAGCCTACAACGACAACCCTACAATTCCAGATGAAATCAATTCAGGTACGGAATTGCAGGACGAGTTGTTAGTCGCAGACAGACTTTGTTCGTAGGACATGTAGAGTTCCTGAGATATGAGACAAGCCATGAAGTAACGGTACTTGAAATTGGTCACACGCAATTCGTACAGCAGAGATGATTTTAAACATTCCGCCGGAATTCAGACCAAACGATCGAACGATCGTACAAGGTAATTGCCCGTCTTATGAATTGAAAATGGCAAGGCAAACGCCGAAGGCGAGGCGTCCTGCCAAGGCGGAACTAATTGTGCATGCGGCTGGATGCCAACGTAAAACGAGTTGACAATCGGTTAGCGGCAATCCACATTGCAAGACGAATAATCATCCAACATACTTGATGCGATGATTGCGACAGTTCAACCCCGCCCGATTCTCATTTGCAAGCCTGCCATGAACACTCCAAGGTTTCAACTTTTGGCGATTTGCCTGCTGTTGATCAGTACGGTTGCTACGGCGGCTGATTCGCACACAGATCCCGTCTTCGAAACGCACATTCGCCCGATACTTAAAGCGAACTGTTTTCACTGTCACGGCGAAGAAGATAAGCACGAAGGAAAGCTCGACCTTCGCCTGACTCGACTTATGATTCAAGGTGGTGATAGTGGTCCGTCGTTGATCAGCGGGCAGGCGGATGAAAGCCTGATCGTGAAGCGAATTGTCTCCGGCGAAATGCCTCCTGGTGAAAAGAAGCTTTCGTCGCAGCAAATCGAGGTTATCCGGCGTTGGGTGACCAATGGCGCAAAAACAGCAAGACCAGAGCCAGAATCTCCGTCAATCGGCGATTTCACTGACGAGGAACGAAACTTCTGGTCGTTCAAACCAATCTCGAACCCGAATGTCCCAACTGTCGCTAATGCCATTCAGGTTCATTCGCCCGTTGATCCATTCCTGTTGGAACAACTCGAACAATATCAATCAAGTTTCTCGAATGAAGCCGTTCGGCAAACATTGATTCGCCGGCTGACATTTGACCTGCATGGCTTACCCCCTGCTCCCGAGAATGTCGAAGAGTTTATCAACGACCCGACACATGATGCGTATGACCGGTTACTCGATCGACTACTCGCATCACCTCGATATGGCGAACGGTGGGGACGTCATTGGCTGGATGTCGCGGGTTATGCGGACAGCGATGGCTACACCGAAAGCGACCCGGTTCGAACCTATGCGTACAAGTACCGCGATTACGTCATCCGGCAATTCAATGCTGACAAACCATTCGATCAATTCATTATCGAACAACTTGCCGGTGATGAACTCGTCCCCTTGCCCTACGAAAACTTGCAACATGAAGCAGCGGAAAAACTCGCTGCCACTGGCTTCTTAAGGATGGCGCCCGACGGAACAAGCGGCGGAGCGGCCGACGTGAATATCGCGAAAAATGAGGTGATTGCCGAGACCATCAAGGTGGTTTCCAGTTCATTGCTTGGGCTGACCGTTGGATGTGCTCAATGCCATAACCATCGATACGACCCCATATCCCAGACCGATTATTATCGCTTTCGAGCTCTTTTTGAACCTGCATATGACTGGAAGAACTGGCGGGTCCCGAAGGCTCGTCTGATCTCACGCTGGTCCGCTGACCAGCTTAAGGCAGCTCAGCAGGCCGATGCTCAAATCAACAGTCAGACCGAAGTGCGGATGAAAGAACTCGACGCGATCGTTCAAGAGGTTTTCGGCCGTGAAGCCGGAAAGCTCCCAGAAGAGCAACGCGAGTTGGCGAAAACCGCGAAGACTACCACAGCAGACAAACGAACTCCCGAGCAAGTTCAGATTCTGAAGGACCACCCCAGCTTGAATGTCGATCGCGGCAGCGTCTATCTCTATGAGGCAGCCCGGATCAATACGTTTAACACCGAATGGGACAAGCGGATCGCAGACATTCGAGCAATGCGGCCGAATGAAGACTACGTCCCCTGTTTGACCGAAGTGCCAGGCCAGATTCCTCCGACGCACGTGTTCTATCGAGGGGAATTCGCTCAGCCAAAACAGGCGGTGAATCCGGGTGAGCTGCCGATTCTGACGCTGTCACACGCGACGGAAATTCCCGCAGATGATCCACAGTTGCCGACCAGTGGCCGGCGGCTTGCCTATGCTCGCCACTTGACCAATGGAAAGCATTCGATGCTTCCGCGAGTTCTGGTCAATCGCTTCTGGATGCATCATTTCGGAAAAGGGATCGTTGCCACCCCAGGCGATTTTGGATACCTCGGTGAAAAGCCCTCGCACCCTGAACTGCTCGACTGGCTGGCAACTCGATTTGTTGCGGACGGATGGCAATTGAAACGATTCCATCGGGTTTTGCTGAGCAGCGCGGCGTATCGCCAACAGTCAGTCCGTCGATCCGAAATGGACGCTGTCGACCCTGACAACCGGTTGCTGGGACGAATGT
>JBAXBD010000415.1:0-5891 GCA_037142165.1 Schlesneria sp.
CCAGAGGCCCGATAGGCGATCAGCGAGGCTCCCTTCTCTGTCGTTGCGGCGAGAGATAAACCGAATGCGGTCGAAAAGACGCGTGCAACTCCCCACATGCGAAGTCCGCAGTCAATTAACAGGTGTCGTTGTTTGGGAGGGGCCGCCGGTGGAGATTCTCGTCGCAAAAAAAGTGCTTCGTTCAGTGCCAGTCGTGTCGCCAGCATCAGGTCGTCGTGAGCCAGTTCGCTTAACAGCAAACTGTCCAGGCTGCCGCGGTTGGTGATATCCGAAACACCGCCGATGGGAAGCTCGTCAGTGTCCGTCATCGCGCGTGGCAGTTGGATAACTGCCGCAAGATTGCGTGCCAGCCGCGAGAGTCCGGCGAACTCATCGTCGTCCGCCAACTGCAGAAGAAACGATCGTGGGGAAAGATGCTCAACTGGCACGTCAATCGGCGCTGGTTTCGGTACGGCCCAAAGCCCTGTCCGTCTCCATAAATCGATGGACTCGGCATTCAGGCCTTCCAGCGCGCGTTTCAGTGGCTCACAATCACGTAACAACGAATTCGTCGTTTGGTCCCTGGCGTGACCGAATCGCATAATTTTGGATATGGCGTAATTGAGTTTCTGGTCGAGTATATTGCATACCGCCGTAGAGACTTCCACTGATACGCAACGCGGAGCGGCTTCAAACACAATTGCTGCGATGTCACCTTTGGCGTCGAGAGGCCGCGTCAGGCGATCGGGCAATCGATGCACCTCGTCAAGACTTTGGAATAACGTTGTGCCGGAAAATCCCGGCAACGACGTCGAATGACTTACACAAAGATATTGCCGCAATTTGGTAGAGTCTGCTTGCCAGTATGCGCGGGTCGATGCGATCAGTAGAAGAACGGCGTCAAGAGCAGGAAGTCCCTTCGGAGCCAGTCGCTTCAAGACCGTCGCTAACTCTTCCCGAAACGCGATCGTTGAACCGTTTGACCAGACGATGACGGCACCTTGATCGTCCCACCTCCAGAATGATCCCTTCGGTGGCATCAGATACTGCAACGCTGCGTCGAAATTCTTATCCAAAGGTCATCCTCACGGCTGATCGCGTCGCTTGAACGAATGCCGTATCTAGCAAAAGTTCAAACGACCCGTCCTCGGAAAACAGAGCGATCTCCGCTTCGTCCAGATTGAGTAGCTGCCGGACAATGGTCGATCCCACAAAAGGCTCGAATTGCCAGCCAATTGGGACGATGACGCCATTGTCTTCGATAAAGAATCGACCTGGAATCGGCGGTAACGGTGTTCCTCGAATCAGAACGTCGGAATTGTCAGAGACCGCAAATCCCAGTCGAGCCAGTCGGACCGCTGGTGCCGTGATGGCGTAAGCACGCCAACGCTCCCATGAAGTCTGCATCAGGTTGGCCAACATTGCACGCGATGAACGGACGAGCCTCAGCATGACACGTTGGTCTGTTTGAGCAGCAAATCCGGCAACCGGCAATGTCACCGAAATCCAGCTTCGTAACGGCTGCCAGGGTCCGTCGGGCAATCGTGCACACGGAACGGTTTCGTCTGGCCGGGTTAATTGTTGATCCGCCAAGATCCGAAAACGTTCTGCATTGGGTATGGATCGAATCTGTCGGTTCAAATCCTCATTCAGATACTCGCCGCGTAACCAGACCGATGCCCCGTCAACAAGTGCGCTCAGGCCGTGGGTCAGCCTCAGTTTGCCGAGGTGTTCGGCATCCTCAACAGGCAGTCTGATCGTCCACGGCGAATTGAAATCAGCGGACATGGCGAATCAGCTCCTCGTCGGCGATCCCGCGCCCGTCGATTGGTCGAACTGCGGCCACAGCGTTTCAATTTCTTTCCGCAGAAACTCCCGCTGGTGACTGTTGGTAACCCATTCGCATCGCGAGGCCAGCAAGCCTAGTTCATCGCGAAGTTGAGCACGCTCAACGTCAGTGAGCGACGGCTCGTTCAACCGACCAGCGATCCGCCGCAGTTCCGCAGCAATAAATTCCGGGTTGGGTGCGTCGTCTCCATTGGCACGCGGATGACTTCCTGTCTGATCCGTGGCCCCTGCCCCCTTGATTGCGTTATTGACTAATGCGGCGATCACCTCTTGCTGTTCGTCCGAATCCCAGATGTACCGCATGACCCAAAGATCCGAGGAGATTGTTTTCAGTCTTCCGCAAAGCAGCGCACTTGCAGCCACCATGCGTTGCAGTTTTACTGCGCGACGGTCCGAAACCTTGATCCCTGCCAGTCGTAATCGTCGAACCAGTTCGACATAGGCCGACTGAGTCTCTTCCAGCGAGACTTCGCGCAATTGTTTTTGCAGTTCACGGACTAAATCAACATGCATCCCGATGGGACGCTCTCGTCCCTGTAGTTCTCGACTCCAGCCAGCCCGCAGCACATCGCTCAGTCGCTCCGTCGGAACATTGTCACACCGTACACGCAAAAGAAAGCGGTCGAACAATGCCGCCAGGGCGTCATCTTCAGGCAGGCTGTTGCTGGCCCCCACGACCATCAATGTCGGCAAAGAAAACGTTTCACGACCCCGCCGGAATACTCGTTCGTTCAGGACCATCAGCAAGCTGTTCAGGATCGCGCTGTTGGCATTCAGAAGTTCGTCCAGGAAGACAAAGTCGGCGCGTGGAAGCATCCCCTCGGTATTCGTCACCAGATCGCCATCGCGCAGTCGTCGGATGTCAAACGGACCGAACAGTTCGTTCGGTTCGGTGAATCGGGTCAAAAGATAGTCGAACATCTGGCCGTCGAGTCGGGTGGCCAACTCTTGAACCAGTGCGCTCTTCGCGGTCCCCGGGGGGCCAAGTATGAACAGGTTTTCGCCTCCGACAAGACAGACCCCCAAGAGGTCGACGACTTCGTCTTTTCCGACGAAACAGGCTTTGATCGGCGCCAGAACTTCCTCGTTCAGGCGTCGGCCGAGATTGTGTGACGACGGTTCATCGTCCGAAGACATTATTCAATTCCAGCTTGGGGAACGATTGTTTGTAGATATGATGACAATTCGGGGGCCAGTTCGGAATGGAGACCAATTGACGCACGAATTTTATCTCGCACTCGCGGTTCATTAAGCCGTGACCGATCCTTCGTGGCAATGATGCGGTCTGTGTAGAGCTGTAGCAGGCAGTCGTCGTCCAGAAAGGGTGTCACATCGACTGGTCCCACGTCTGCAATTCCGACGGATGATAGCGGCCACTGACGTGCGAGAGTGGTTAAGGCGTCGACCAATGGGTCGTTTGGGGAGACCCCCCGCGCCAGGCGGACCAGATCCGGAAGAAAGCGAAACGTTAAATCAACCGAGTAACAGACCGACGGTGACGGAGTGTCAGGACATTGAGCCGACAATGCCAGACGCATGACATCCTCGCCCGCATCTCGGTAAGCCAAAAAACTGCTCACATGAAACGTGGAGACCGCCCCCCAGAGCAAGGCTTTGTCGGAAACCGTTGGCGGAGTTCCGGGAAGATTTGCCCGGTACGATAATTCCAGTTCTTTCAAAATCGACTTCGTTTCCAGCAAGTCGTCTGCAGAGGGGTGACGCAACCGACCGTCGCGACCAACCGATTCACCGACGCGGACTCGTCCCTCGTTAAAAAGTGATTCGACGAATCGGGCAACGGTCATGAGAAACGAACCTGAAATGCGGTTGTTGAAGCAGAAAGCTTTTGGTCGAGCAAACCGCAATGACTATCCTCAGCCGAACCGACTCTTTCAAGCGACGAAGGCGGATGCGACAACAACGAACTCACCCCATCGCCCCTGCGGCGGTCGTCAACGGGCCGTAGCACCAGAACCATCAATCATTTAAGGGGCACAATATCACACAGAATCAAAACGTGATGTGGTTCGATGGCGGGCGTTTCTTCGATCTTCCGGACCAAAGGTCCATCTATTCGAACAGCCTGGCCCATCGGGCCAGGTCCTCGGCAAACACAACAGGCAAAAGGCCTGAAGGGCCGACAGTTCGGAGGGTTTCAACATGTCGGCGCCACACATGGCGTCGTTGTTCGGTCTGGTTGCGGGTGAATCTCCGGTTGCGTTTGACGAAAGATATGTTTGGGAATGATGGCGAATGGTCGGCCCTACAGGCCTTTTGCGTAATTCAATTCGCAGATTCGCAGCCCGATGTGCTGGGCTATTCGAATGAATGGACCGTTAGTCCGAAAGAATATCCCGATGGGCTGGGCTGTTTGAAGGGATGGACCTTTAGTCGGGAAGAAGATTTTGAATTGCATGTTGGTCACGGTAGATGAGCGCGCGAGGATGTCGTCGTTCGGGGTTGAAGACTGGGACTGATCGCAGACATTCATGCAAGAAGCTGGGTGCGGAACAGCCCCCGGCTTCTGTTTTTACCGCGATGCGGCTTCATGCGTTATGGTCTTAATGAACATGGGGTATTGTGCATGACGAAGAAACGATCCTTCGCTGCGTCCCCCGCTGGTTGTTCTTACTTTCGCTTGCGAGCGAAAGAATATGCCAGAGCCGCCAAACCGCCGAGTCCTGCCAGCAACGCGGTAGAAGGCTCGGGGACGGCAGTTGCGCCGGGGACGACGAGGTCACTACTAATCCCGTAAAGCCGATGAGCACCTCCCGAGAAACCAACGCCAGCGTTTGTCCAGCCACCATTGGTGTTACCTGAAAAGCCATACGTTGGATTTCTGTTTCCCAGAGGGTGAGTGTTTGCAGATCCATCTGAATTGCTTCCCGTCCAGATCGCGTCAACTCCGACGGATGTTCCATCCAGGAATTCGTCGGGTGCACTGAGTAATGAACCTGACCAAAGGCCGGAAGAATCATCGGAGGAAGTTACTTTTGTTCCATCCGCGAGATAGACCGCATCACCTGTGGTGCCGATATGGTTGATGGCGCTGACAGAGGTCGTCGAACCGATCGCCTTCCATGAGATCACTGACCCGTTGTACGTCGCACCATTGGCATCTGTGTTGACAAAAGTGTCGTATGTGCCGATGGCAGTTGACACCGCTTGTATCGTACCGGAAGTGACAAACAGGATGCGGAAATGATCGCCCGGGTTAAGTCCACCCGGAGTGGAAATCACCAGACCGGCAGATGCTGTGCCGGCGGCAGATGCGATGGCGATTACAGATAGACAGATAGACAGACAGACAGCAATTTTCTCATCAGAAGACCTTCTTTCTTCTATTCGTGGAGGGCGGGCACCGATGCATGACAACTCGAAAACAGATTCGAGTGGCATCGGCAGCCAGATTGCCATGGACGGTCCCCAAGTGTTTAAGGGTACATCATGGCCGTTGAAAATGCAGGGAGTTTGTAACGCCGGGAAAATAAACGTTCAACCGATGCGTGTAAATTTGCGTGCTATAACAATACAAGTGACCATTACGACATCAGGATCGCGCGAGCGGCCTGCGCGAGAACCGGTCACGCGAGCACCTTCCAAACGTTAAGAAAATAATTTCATTTTATTATTGACTGCCGACAAAAGGTGTTGTTATGTTGTTGTGATTGTGTTGTTTGGCGCGGATGAAGTGGCGGAACGGCGCCGCGGGTCTGTTGTCGCGGCGTGCGAACCGATGGGAGAAAGTAATGAGTCGCCGGAGGGGGTTCGCCACGGACTTGTGCTCCATGAAACTGAGGACCTTTAGACACGCGTTCAACCTCAAGTTACTCAACGGGAGAAAGATCGAAGAATCGATTTCTTGATCTGGCCTGCTTCCGGCATACCGCCTCAACATCCATTTTGTGATGTACCACAGCGATTTTGATCTTTGACATCTTGGAATGAATTTCATACGGCTCACCCCGTCGTCCGGTTTGAGGCGACGGGCGAGCCGTGGCGGGTTCGTTGTTTGGTATTTCAGGATGCGTAAAGTCGTGGGGAGGGATGGCGAGGTTTGAACC